>NZ_JBSIPA010000107.1:0-16277 GCF_053574605.1 Caballeronia sp. M23-90
TGACGCCATCGTCGAACGCCTGCTTGCGAAGATCGCCGACGACCTCAAGCTCAAGGCCGATGATCGCGTTGCGTTGCTTGTGAACAATCTAGGCGCAACGCCATCGAGCGAGCCGTTGGTCATCGACTCGCATCAACGTAAGCGATACACCCGCCATTTCCAGCGCGCTAAGGAACGTGCCGGACCACGCGCGTTCCACGATGATATGTCTTGCAGCAAGGGCCCGAAGCGCTGATCCGGCGACAATGCTCAACTCGCTCGATGGCGTTGCGCCTAGATTGTTCACAAGCAACGCAACGCGATCATCGGCCTTGAGCTTGAGGTCGTCGGCGATCTTCGCAAGCAGGCGTTCGACGATGGCGTCGGCGGATACAAGCGCGCCGCGCTCGACGCCGGGTTCGCCGTGAATGCCGAGGCCCCATTCGATTTCATCGTCGGCGAGTGTGAAGCCGGGCTTGCCCGCAGCGGGCACGGTGCACGGAGTGAGGGCCACGCCCATCGTTCCAATCGATGCTGCCGCGTCCCGCGCGATCTGCATCACTTCGCTCAACGGCAATCCTTCGGCTGCTGCCGCGCCCGCTATCTTGTGAACGAATACGGTGCCCGCCAAGCCGCGCCGCCCGGCATGTTCGCCGCTTGCGGACAACGCGACGTCATCGGCGACGATCACCATCTCGACCGCGATTCCTTCAGCACGCGCAATCTCGGCGGCGAGTCCAAAGTTGAAGCGATCGCCGGTGTAGTTCTTCACGATAAGCAGCACGCCTGCCGGACCTGCGACGGCGCGAATGGCGTCTAGCACGGCATCGGTGGAAGGCGATGTGAAGACTTCTCCGGCCACCGCAGCGCTAAGCATGCCCGGACCCACGTAACCGCCGTGAGCGGGTTCGTGGCCGGAGCCTCCGCCCGAGATCAGCGCGACCTCGCCGAGCGCGGCAGCGGCCTCTGCATCGGCTCGCACGATGATCGTGCTGCCCTGCAGCAACGACAGCCCAGGATTGAACGCAGCGAGTCCGTCGAGCATGTCGGGCACGACGGCGGAGACATCGTTGATGAGCTTTTTCATTCCGACTCTTTCCTTGAAAGCCGCGGACTCGCGGCGTGAGCACGTTACCGTTGCATTACATGATAAGGCAGCGGACGCACTGACCCTTTGCTTCGGGGCAAAGAATCATGGGCTTGCGCGCTTAGTCGTGTGCGTCATATCGATAGCATTTTGATTATTCGTTCCAACCGTAGAGTGTATTCGTCGCCATCTACTATTTCCCACGATGCACCGCGCATATAGTCAATCCAACCCCGCGACACTACGGGAACAGCTAATCCTTAGCGACTGAACGCGCTTCACCACGAGCAACGTCCAGTCAACAAACGAACTTACCTGCAGGACTGACATGACGAAACTATCTGGAAAGATCGCCGTAGTTACAGGCGGAAACAGCGGCATGGGCCTGGCAACCGCACGTCTCTTCGCTAAAGAAGGCGCGAAGGTCATCATCACGGGACGCCGGCAGAAAGAGCTGGATGAAGCGGTGGAAAGTATCGGTTCAAACGGAGAGGGCGTCCTGGGCGATGTCGCCAAGCTATCGGATCTGGACAAGCTGCACGACCACATCAAGGCGAAATACGGCCGCGTGGATATCATCTTTGCAAACGCAGGTGTAGGTTCGCTCGCACCGATCGATCAGGTAACGGAAGAGCAGTTCGACGAGACCTTCGGCATCAACGTGAAGGGTACGTACTTCACGGTGCAGAAGCTGCTCCCGTTGGTGCCGGATGGTGGCTCGATCATCCTGAATGCATCGATTGCCGCGAACACGGGCATGGAAGCGTTCAGCGTTTATTCCGCCAGTAAAGCGGCAGTCCGCTCGTTGGCGCGTACGTTGACGACCGATCTGAAGGCACGCAAGATCCGCGTGAATGCGATCAGCCCGGGTCCTATCGATACACCGATCTTCGGCAAGACGGGTCTGACCGAAGAACAGATCGAAGGCTTCAAGTCAGGCATCACATCGCAAGTACCGCTAGGCCGCATTGGTCTGTCGGAAGAAATCGCCAAGCCGGCTTTGTTCCTTGCATCCGACGATAGCAGCTATATCACGGGCATTGAACTCACCGTCGACGGCGGTATGGTTTCGGTCTGATCGTAAGCGGCAGGTTGGCGGCATCGGCTCATTCAGCGATGCCGCTTTTTGCGTTTGCGCTTAGATTGCTTTGGCGGTTGCACGCCGGATTGGCGCGGTGACGATATGCACGGCGCGTCCAGCAAAAAGTCCAAGCAATGCCATGACCAGGCACAGCGCGGCGCAAATCGCCAGGGCCACGTTCCAGTTTCCTGATGCGTCGTGCAATTGGCCGACCAGCGGCGGACCTGCGGCCGCAAGCAGATATCCAACGCATTGACTCATTCCCGATAACGCTGCCGCCTGATGCGAATTGCTCGCTCGCAAGCTCACAAACGCAAGGCCAAGAATGATCGCGGCACCGGCACCGATGCCAAAGAAAATGATCCAGAGCATCGCCATGGACGGCGCCAAGAGCAGCCCGAGCAAACCAATCGCGCTGATGATCGACGCAATGAACGCAGCCACACGCTGATCTTTCAACTTCCGCACGACAGGCAAAAGCAGCAGGCCCGGAACCGCTGTTGCGAGTTGCAGGACCCCGTGGAGGGAGCCGGCTTTATCGGAGGAAAAACCGGCATCGTGAAGTATTGCGGGCAGCCAGCTTACCGCGACGTAGTAGACAAACGAATTCAGTCCAAGGAACAACGTCACTTGCCACGCGAGCGCGGAACGCCACACTTCGCCGCCGTGAGGAGGTGTGGCTGTGTCTCTTGAAGGCGATGTCCGGTTGCGAAGTTGCGGCAGCCATATCAAAGCAGTGACAATCGGCAGCACGATAAACGCGCCGATAACCAGCCGCCAGTCCGAGTCGAAGAGCTGTGCAAGCGGAACGGCGATGACCGAGGCGATGGCAGCGCCAACGCCCATCGTCAGTGCGTAAGCGGAGGTGAGGGTGGCGGTTTTATCGGGGAAATCGCGCTTGAGCAAACTCGGCAGCAATACATTCCCCAGTGCAATCCCGCCGCCGATGATCGCCGTGCCGAGATAAAGACACCATACGGTTCCCGTCGAGCGCACGGCGATGCCCGCGCCAATCAAAACCAGCGCCGCGAACAACGAACGTTCGAGACCGTATTCACGGGCGACGCGCGCTGCAAACGGCGAAACAATCGCAAACGCGAGCAAGGGCAGGGTGATCAGCATGCCCGCTTCGGTCGTCGTCAGGTCGGCATTCGCACGAATCAAACCGAGCAGCGGCGCAACGCCGGTAAAAGGCGCACGCAAATTCGCGGCGATCAACAGGATTCCGACTATCAACAACGCCGGCCGCACCACGATTGGCGCAGCACCAGATTGAGATTTCACGATGATTTCGATCCGACATTAACAAGCCTTAAGACTAAACATTGGACGCGGATACGAATCTGGAGATAATGACAAAATAGTTCTAAAAGCGGTCAAAGACGCTATGTCGATCCTTCGCGCCACTCTGACGAGTTTTGATCCGGACACCATGCATCAGCCCGCGAACGCCGTGCGCGTAGATGTGGTGGAGAACGAGAGCGAGTTGCCGATGCACCGGCACAGCAAGGGCCAACTGGTTGTTGCGTTGCGCGGCGGCGTGACGTGCGAAGTGTCCGATGGTCTCTGGATGGTGCCGCCGCAATGCGGCGTGTGGGTGCCGGGCGGCATGTTGCACAGTAACCGCGTGACGGCTAACGGCCGTCTTTGTTTCCTGTACGTCGATCCGCTCGCGGCCGCGTTGCCGGATACATGTTGCACGCTTTCGCTTTCGCCGTTGTTGATTGAGTTGATCCAGCGGCTTGCCGCGCTTCCGCAGATCTATGACATCGATGGCCCGACTGGCCGGCTCGTCAGCGTCCTGCTGGACGAACTCACGGAGATGAAAACCGAGCAGCTCCATTTGCCGATTTCGGAAGATCCGAAGCTGCGCCATATTGCCAATGCGCTCACGGTCGATCCCGCCGACCGGAGCACGGCGGCCGAGTGGGGCACGCGGGTCGCAATGAGCGAACGCACGCTCACACGCCTTGTTCTGCGCGAAACGGGCATGAGCTTTGGCCGATGGCGCCAGCAACTGCACATCATCATTGCGCTGCAGCGGCTTTCCGCGGGGGCGTTGGTACAGCGCGTGGCGGAGGATCTTGG
This sequence comes from Caballeronia sp. M23-90, assembly GCF_053574605.1. Taxonomy (NCBI): domain Bacteria; kingdom Pseudomonadati; phylum Pseudomonadota; class Betaproteobacteria; order Burkholderiales; family Burkholderiaceae; genus Caballeronia; species Caballeronia sp. M23-90. The sequence continues at coordinate 4,236 of NZ_JBSIPA010000107.1, forward strand.
CTATGAATCGGTCAGCGCTTTCATCACGATGTTCAAGAAAGCGCTCGGCAAACCGCCGGCACGTTACTTCGCCGACAAGGATGATGGAAAAGGTGCTTAGAAGAACATTTCTTTTTGCTTTCAGATTTATTTCAAATGCATATAGAATGCGCTCACTCTAATTTGATCGGGGCGCACATGTCACCTTTTGCTAAAGCAGCGGCTACGTTGGCGGGCTGCATCGGGGCCTTCACCATGGTGGTTTGCATTGTCGAGGTGCTGGCGAATTAAGGCGGCGCTTAGTGATGAATGACGCTGACCGAGGCAGTATCTTGGCTTGCATGGCGGAGGGCGTTATCGACGCGATTGCCGCACGGCTCGGCCAGCAATCTCGTGAATGTCCACGACAATTGTTTGCGCTGTTTTATGAGTCCGGGGTGTAACACGCCGACGCTTGAAGTCGCCGCGCCGGCGTTTGCCCGTGACGTCAATGATGATACCGGTACTCCTGGGTGCGTCCGCCGTACCCGTAGGACGCCGCTCTCACATCTTCTACGTAGATATAACTCTCTTCATGTAGATCGCCCAGGATTCGCGCGAACCCTGCGTACACCTCCGCTATGTAACGCGCTTTTTCGTCTTTGGTATTGGTCTCGTCGGTGACCTTGATGTCCATATAGAAGCTTGCTTTCTTATGTTCGGTCAGCGGCTTGCCCGCGATCACCCAGCTATCCGGATTCACGAACTGGATCGTGATCGCCGTGACGTCGCGTTTCTTCCCCAGCAAGGAAGACGTCAATTCAAGCAACATGTCCGAGATCGCCAATACTTTTTCGGCCGACTTTTCACCGCTTACTTTCACGTTCAGGATAGGCATTTTCAGCTCCATTTAGTTCGCTATACAACTATTCAGGAAAAAAATCAGTCGATGCTCGACCGTGCTTCTTTCACGCTCGCAACTGTCGTAACGAAACAATCCTCGCCCATTTCAGCCTTCAGGCGCCGCGTCACTCCGGCGCTTGCAGCGTTCAGTTGATCCCTGATCTGCACTGCTTCATGGGTCGGATAAAGAGCCGTTTCCCGTCCATCCGACTCCGTCAATCTCCGCTCGATCAACATCAGCTTCTGCAAACCATCCAGCGTCCTGGTGGCCGTGGACCGGGATATGGCGAGTTCCGCGGCAAGCTCGCTTTGCACGATCCCTGGTTTGGCCAGCACCGCACGCAGCATGAATCCCTGTGGCGGAGTCAGGCCAAACGGTTTGTACGCAGCAGTCCATTCACGCTCGAGGGTTCGCGCAAGGGCCGTTGTGTTGAAGTAAATGCAGTGATCGAACATGGACACACGATAAATCAAAGTGATTCGCTATGCAACTAGTTTGAATGAGAAATATTGGACGTCAGCTTAAAGATATCGAGACGTAAGCTATTTGATAGAAAGAGCGCCTTACCAAGTCTTCGCAAACGTTTCACAAAATATTCTTGAAGCGTCCGCACACTGGCGACCGCGATGAAAGGAGAAGCGTCATCGCGGATATTCAAGTGCATCGAACAGGCGGAGACATCATGAGACGAATCGCGATACTCGCGTTGACTACGCTCGCCCTTGCGGCGTGCGGTCCGGATGACCACGAAAGTTTCAGCGCCACCCAGGCTGCGGCAAATCCGGCGCTGCCGGCGAGTGCAATCGAACCATTGGTGCAAGCCGCGCCTTCCGGCGAACTGGCGGCCAGCAGCGCCATTGCCGCCGCACAGACGAGTCTTGCAGCAGACACGCAACAGGTCGCACCGGTCATGCATTCTCCACCCGACACGACGCAATGAACCATCCCCATTCGATCGTTTCCTTCACGACCGAAGCCGTATCGCAGTCCCTTCAAAACACATTAAAAGGTGAAGCACGATGACATTGAACAGCCGTCGCCGTTTCCTGCAAACCGTTGCCACATCAGCCGGCGCTGCCGCCGCGTTGACCGTATTCCCCGAGTCGATCCGCAAGGCGCTGGCGATCCCCGCATCGCACCGTTCGGGATCGATCAACGACGTCGAACACATTGTGGTGTTCATGCAGGAGAACCGCTCGTTCGATCACTACATGGGCCATATGCGCGGTGTTCGCGGCTATAACGACCGCTTCCCGATCCCGCTACCCAACGGCAAGCCGGTATGGTTCCAGCCGTCGCAGGAAGACGCAACGAAGCCCGTTCTGCCGTTCCACCTGAACACGCAGACCACCAGCGCGCAATGCGTGGGCGACCTGGATCATTCCTGGTACAAGACGCATGCGGCCATCGACGGCGGCCGTTACGATCAATGGCCCGCGAACAAGACCGACATGACGATGGGCTATCACCTGCGCAGCGACATTCCGTTTCACTATGCGCTCGCCGATGCGTTCACCGTCTGCGATGCCTACTTCTGCTCGCTGCCGGGTCCGACGCATCCGAACCGCTCGTACCTGATGACGGGTACGGTCGATCCGACCGGCACGCTCGGCGGTCCGCTGCTCGACAACAATGATTTCGTCGATGGCGACGGTCCTCCGCAATACCAGTTGCTCTCGTGGACCACGTATCCGGAGCGTCTGGAAGCTGCAGGCGTCTCGTGGCAGATCTACCAGCAGGGCCTGACCGGCGCCGATCCGCTCAACGGCAACTATGGCACGAACATCCTGCAGAACTTCACGAACATCATCAACGCGCCGCAGGGTTCTTCGCTGCAGCAGCGCGCAAATGCCGTGCGCACCCTCGACGACCTCAAGGCCGACGTCCTTGCGAACAAGCTGCCGCAAGTGTCGTGGCTGTGCCCGCCGGCCGCTTACTCCGAGCATCCGAAATACACGCCGGCTTACGGGGCCGAATACACGTCGCAGATTCTGGACGCGCTCACGGCGAATCCGGAAGTCTGGAGCAAGACTGTGTTGTTCATCATGTACGACGAGAACGACGGTTTCTTCGATCACGTCGTGCCGCCGCAACCGCCGACATCGCGTTCGCAAGGTTTGTCGACGGTGACGACCGACGGCGAGCTGCATACGGTCGTCAATCCGGGCCGTGGCGGCAGCTATACCGCCGATGGTCTTCCGTACGGCCTCGGACCACGCGTGCCGATGACGGTCGTATCGCCGTGGACCAAGGGTGGCTTCGTGTGCTCGCAAGTGTTCGATCACACGTCGGTGATCCGTTTTATCGAAACGCGTTTCGGCGTGATGGAGCCGAACATCACGCCGTGGCGTCGTGCGGTTTGCGGCGACCTGACCACGGCATTCGACTTCCGTACGCCCGACGCACAGATGCCGACGCTGCCGGACACGAGCAACTACAAGACCATCGCCGATAACCAGTGCGCCACGCAGCCCGCACCCACGGTTCCGGCTGTGCCGGGCGTGATCGATCCGCAGGAACCCGGTACGCGTTTCGCCCGTGCGTTGCCCTATGAGTTGCACGTGAACAGTCAGGTAGACGCAGACCGCAAGCAGTTCGCGCTGCAATTCTCCAATACGGGTTCGCAAGGCGCGCACTTCTACGTGTACTCCGCGAACCGCACCGATGGCCCATGGCGCTATACGGTCGAGGCCGGCAAGACGTTGCGTGAAACGTTCGATCTCAGCATGACTGCGGGCGTCTATGCATTCACGGTGTACGGACCCAACGGTTTCGTGCGCGAGTTCGCGGGCAATGCATCGCAGTCGAAGGGCGGCGGTTTGTTCAACAAACCGGCTCATCCGGAAGTTGTCGCGCAGTACGACGTGGCGAACGGCAACGTGTTCCTGAAGTTCTCGAGCAAGGGGGGAGGCTTCGCGAAGTTATCGGTGATCGATAACGCCTACGGCGCGCAACCGCGACATGTGATCGTGCCGCCGCTCGGTTCGATCGAAGAGCCGTGGATTCTAGCGGCAAGCCATCACTGGTACGACCTGAGCATCACCAGTAACGACGACGCTTCGTTCGTGCGCCGTCTTGCCGGGCACGTCGAGAACGGCCGCACGAGTCTCAGCGATCCGGCGGCGGTCGCGCCGGTGACCACGTTCGTCTGAGATTGCAATGCAATATTGATGTTGACGGCAAACCCTTAAGCCATTTATTGTTTGTCTCATGAACTCGCATCTCTTCGCCCTTACGACCGCGACCACCACGACCACCTGCACAGGCGGGTCGTCTGAAGGTCGCGCGTATTAAAGCTTGAATGTGCGATTCCAGAAGGCCCCGCCGGAAACGGTCGGGGCCTTTTGCGTTGTGCGGCTCTTCGCCCCTCCGTTCCGGTTTCAAGGATCAACCACGAAACGGAGTGCGTCATGAACGATATCGATCATCGTCAATTGGGTAGCAAGCTGGATCTTTTCCATCAACAGGACGAAGGGCCCGGCATGGTGTTCTGGCATCCGCGCGGGTGGGCGTTGTATCGCGTGATCGAGGATTACATGCGGCGTCGAATGCGTAGCGCGGGGTTTCGCGAAGTGCGCACGCCACAACTCCTCGCGCGTTCGCTCTGGGAGCGCAGCGGGCATTGGGACAAATTCCAGTCGGGCATGTACTCGCTCAGCGACGCCGAAGAGCACCGCGCGTATTGTCTTAAGCCCATGAGCTGTCCCTGTCATGTGCAGATTTTCAACCAGCGTATTCGCTCTTACCGTGATCTGCCGATTCGATACAGCGAGTTCGGCGCATGTCATCGCGACGAACCGTCCGGTTCGCTCGAAGGCCTGAAGCGCACGCGCGCCTTTACGCAGGACGACGCGCACGTCTTCTGCGCCGAGGATCAGATAGAAGCCGAAGTACGAAGGTTCTGCGATCTGCTTCGTGTGGTCTACGCGGATCTCGGCTTCTCCACGTTCAACGTCATGCTCGCAACGCGGCCCGAGCAGCGCGCGGGCGCGGATGACGTCTGGGATCGCGCGGAAGCATCGCTTGCAAAGGCCGCGGCTGCCGCCGGCCTGGACTTCGAGCTACGTCCAGGCGAAGGCGCGTTCTACGGTCCAAAGCTCGAGTTCCATCTTGTCGACAGTCGTGGCCGCAACTGGCAATGCGGCACGATCCAGCTTGATTTCGTGCTGCCCGTTCGACTCGATGCGAACTTCGTGAATGACCACGATGAACACATACGTCCGGTGATGATTCACCACGCGGTGCTCGGCAGCATGGAGCGGTTCATTGCGATGCTGCTTGAACATCACGAAGGCTGGTTGCCGCTGTGGCTCGCGCCGGATCAGGTCGCGGTGGCGACGGTTTCAGATGCCAGCATCGGATACGGTCAGCGGGTGACGAACGCGCTGGAGGACGCGGGCCTGCGAGTCATGTTCGATGACAGGCCCGAGCGCCTCGAACGGAAGGTCGTCGATGCACGCGAGCAGCGCGTCCCGGTTTTTCTGACGGTAGGCAAGCGCGATGAGCAAGCTGAGACGGTATCGCTGCGATTCAGGGATGGCACACAAAACACGCTATTGATGAGCGACGGTGTTGAACGCCTGCGTGAATTGGCGCGCGTGCCGACTGTGGAACGAAGGTTGCGCATGTGATGCAGGAGCTTGCAATCAAAGATCTGCCGGAGAGACGTCATGAGCATTTTTACCAACATCCTCAACAAGATATTTCCGCAAGATCATCCGGCGAATACAGCGTCGGCGGGTGCGACCGCGCCCGCTGCGCCGCCATCGCCGAATGCTGATCCCACGAGCGGATCGACCGTCGCGGCGAGCAACGTCCAGCCTCCGGTTGCCGCGCTGCCGCCGGTCGATGTCGAAGCCGTACTGATCGAGCGGCAAGGGGGCGTCAACACGCAATTGAACTGGCGTTCATCGATTGTGGATTTGCTGAAGCTGCTCGATCTGGACAGTTCGCTGGATGCCCGCAAGGAACTCGCCGCCGAACTCAACTATCCAGGAAGCACCGAAGACAGTGCTGCGATGAATATATGGTTGCACAAACAAGTCATGCAGAAGCTTGCAGACAACGGCGGTCAGATCCCGGCGGATCTGAAAAGCTGAAAAGATTTGATGTCATCGCATCATGAATTCGCAGCGCAAATGCACGAACAGGAGACAGGAGACGAATATGGTCAGGAAAAACGGCATGGACCCGGTCGAGCTGGGCATCGCGTTGATCGAGGAGCAGTTGCTCGCGCTCGTGCTGTATGCGAGCACGGTGGGAAGCTGGATCGACAAGGACAAGACGCCGCCCGATCTCGCTGCGGCCAACACCTTGCTCAGGCGCAAGCGTTCACGTTCCGAGCCGCAGACGCACATGGAAGACGGTACGCCCGGTGTTGAAGGCGAGGCGCTGGGCGTGGCGCAATCGTGGGCGGCGTTCCATCAGGACCCGCAACGCTTGTCCGTGGTGCTGCGGGTAGCGGGCACGAACGCGATCCTCGCGGTCGCCGATTTCTTCGAAGCGCACGACTTCTCCGAACTTAGAACGCCTGAAGTCCAGTTCCTGATGCGTCTTCGCGATGCCGCCACCGGCGGCAATACGTTTCGCATCGAGTCGGGCGAACGCATTCCGGTTGCATCGTTCAACGGTCTGGCGATCACGGACAAGCTGAACGGCTCGCCGCTGTTCGACGACGGTGTGACACCCGGGTTCGTCGAGTTCGGCGACATCGCCGCGCTGTTGCGTTATCTCGTCGATCACCTCCGTGGCGCACAAACCCTGATCAGCGACGGCGACGCCGGCTGATTCCACGCATCACACGGGCTTGCACTCTGATGCGGCCCGTTATCCGCTACATTCCTTGCCGTTCAGTCCCTCCATTCCCCCAAGGGTTTCCCCTCATTAATTCCCGCTTGACCAGTTGAATATGTCGCCTTAAATTCCGTACATGTTCCTACATGTACTTTTTAAAGGTGTAGGAAAGGAACAAGTCGCCGCAGCTTGCGGCCTGCTTATTCATCGTCTCAATTCACGTCGCCCGCCATGAACATCCGCATTCCGGCCGCACTGGTCCTGATCTGTCTCGCCCCGGCGGCGAAGGCGCAATCGAGCGTCACGTTGTATGGCATCGTCGATGAATTCGTGCAGGTGGTGAACACGGGCAGCGGTTATACGGGCGCGGTCGGTTCGTCGGGACAATGGGCGAGCCGCGTCGGCTTGCGCGGCACCGAGGACATTGGCGGCGGCAACCACATCAATTTCGATTTGCAGAATGGTTTCAATCCGAACGATGGCACCTTCGCATCGCCGGGAAGCATGTTCAACCGTCAGGCGTGGGTGGGCATTTCAGGCGGATGGGGTGAGGTGCGCGCGGGCCGCCAGAACTCGCCGATCTTCAACGATCAAGGCGGTCTCGACGCATTCGGCGCGGCTACTCAGGCATCCGGCTTCAGCAACTTGATGACGTTCACGGTGCGCACGAGCAATACGGTGTCGTACACGTCGCCGGTGATGGGCGGCCTGCAATTCAGCCTCTATTCGGGTTTCGGCGATGCCGGCGGCGTGCGCTCCGCAGGCTCCAGTTACCAGGCCGACGTGACTTACACGCATGGTCCGGTCGGCGCGGTTTTCGCGGCGCAGGCGGTCAAGAGCGCGGACGGCACCGCGACCGACAGAACCGAGGAAGCCGGTCTTTCGTATCAAATCGGCAAGACCACGCTGTTCGCCGGATGGAGCGGCTCGAAGTGGCGCGACATCAACCTTGACGTGAATGTCTATGGCGCATCGGCGCTGTATCAGTTCACGCCTTCGAGTGCATTGGCCGCGGGCTACACCTATCTCCACGATGAAACCGGGCAGGGCAATAACGCCAGCCAGATCTCCGCGCTCTATACGTATTCGTTGTCGAAGCGGACCAACATCTACAGCGCGTTGTCGTTCCTGCAAAACCGCGGGCAGGCGGCGTACCGGCTGGCGGGTTCGGCAAATGCCGGCTTGCCGCTTGCGTACAACGGCGCCGACGCGCGTGGCTTCCAGTTGGGCATCGTGCAACGATTTTAAGGAAAACATGTGCATACTTGTGCTTTTGCAGGGACCGGACGGTCCGGTTCCTGATGAGCACAGGGGTGGCAAATGGCAAAACGAGCAGTAAAAGCGGCGGAGGTCGGGCGTTCGAAGGCGCATATGGTCGCCGCCACGATCGAGCAGGAGATTTTGACGGGACGCCTGCCTTATGGGCAGCAACTGGAAAGCGAGAACGAACTGGTCGAGCGGTTCGCGGTCAGTCGCAACACGGTTCGCAAGGGACTCGATCTCCTGACCAATGGCGGATTGATTACACGCAAGGGCGGTATCGGTTCTTTCGTGACGTTCAACGGGCAGAACATCGACGGCACGCTCGGCTGGACCACCGCGATAGAAAAAGCAGGCGGCGCGCAAACGCGTTTGCTGCAGATCGCGCTGGTTGAAGACGAGACGCTCGCGCAGGAACTGAAGCTTGAGCGCAGCACGTTTGTCGCCATCGACCGGATGCGGGTGATGGGCGCCGAAGGGCAATGTATTTCGCTGGAACGCAGCCGTCTGCCTTTCAACGATGACCTCGCGGCGCTGCCGCTCGAAGGTCTCGTGGGCGGGTCGCTGAACCGGACGCTGATCGAGCATGGCATGGTGCCGCATCACGGCGAGCAGTGGGCGGAAGTCACTGGCCTGGAAGCTGCCGATGCACGCCTGCTCAAGCGTCGCGCGGGCACATCGTTCCTGCGTTCGCGGCGGCTCACGCGTGATCGGGAGGACCGCATTATCGAGTATGTCGTGAGCTTGCTGGACCCGGCTTTTTTTGCACTACACCTGGAATTCTGATGTCTTCGTCTTTGCATTCGACTCACCCCACATTGACCGATCGCGCCCGGGGCGCGTTCTATGGACTGGCATTGGGCGACGCGTTCGGCATGCCGACGCAATCGCTCAGCCGCGAACGGATCGTCGAGCAGTTCGGCCGTATCGACAAGCTTGAAAGCGCGTTTCCCGATCAGCCGATCGCACCGGACATGCCGGCGGGTTCGATCACCGACGACACCGAGCAGGCCATTCTCGTTGCGCATCTTCTCGCCGATAACAACGGCACGATCGAACCCCTCGCGTTCGCGCACGCGTTGATTGAATGGGAAGCGTCGATGAAGGCGCGCGGTTCGCTGGACCTGCTCGGGCCATCGACGAAACAGGCTATCGAACGCATCACCGCGGGTGAAGATCCGTTGCGCACGGGACGTTTTGGCACCACGAACGGCGCGGCCATGCGCGTGACGCCGGTCGGCATCGCGTTCGATCTGCGCCGGCAGGAACGGTTTATCGATGCAGTCGTGCAGTCTTGCGTCGTCACGCATAACACCACGCTTGGCATATCGAGCGCGGCGGCGGTGGCGGCGGCGGTATCGGCCGGGCTCAATGGCGCGACTCTGGGCGAAGCGCTTGAAGCCGGCATCGCGATGGCGCAAGCCGCCGAAACGCGCGGCTTCTGGGTTGCGGGCGGACGCATTGCGCCGCGCATTCGCCAGGCGCGCGAACTGATGCATCGAAGTGCAGAAGATGAAGTCGTCAATGTGCTGTACGACGTGATCGGCACGTCGGTGGCATCGCAGGAATCGGTGGTCGCGACGTTCGCGCTCGCCTTCGACGCCGAGCGGCGCGGCAACAGCATCGAATCATCGTTGGGCAGGGCGGCGAGCCTCGGTGGCGACACCGACACCATTGCGGCCATGCTCGGCGCAATCCTCGGCGCGTGTGCGGGTTATGACGCGTTGCCGGCGAGTTGTATCGATACCGTCAGGCGTGTGAATACGCTCGATCTGGAACCGCTTGTCGACCGCTTGCTTGGACTGCGCGCCGCGACTGCCTGACGCGCTTTACCGCCTTTTACGTAGTTCCCTTTAATCTGGAGATCGGACTCAGATGGCTTCGTCACGCACGTCAAACAGCGCTCGCAAAGTCGAGACGCGCGGTATCGAACCCGTACCGGAAAGCGAATGTCATGGACATCCGCTGCAGCTTTTCTGGGTCTGGTTTGCCGCCAACATCAGTATTCTCGGGCTGCCGCTCGGTGCCACGCTCGTCGCATTCCAGCATCTCGCGATCTGGCAGGCGGCGTTGGTCGCGATCGTGGGCGCCGCGGGATCGTTTGCAATCGTCGGTGTCATTTCGATAGCGGGACGGCGCGGACATGCGCCCAGCTTGACGCTCTCACGCGCCATATTCGGCGTGCGCGGCAACATCGGGCCGACCATCGTGTCACTGCTTTCGCGGCTCGGCTGGGAAACCGTCAACACCACGACCGCGGCTTATGTATTGTTGTCGCTTGCGACCATCGTGTTCGGCACGCCTGCAGAAGCGAAGGACGCGCCCGTGCTGACGCTCGTGTTTATCGCGGTGTTCGTGGTGATGACGATGATCGTGTCGGGGCTCGGGCACGCGACGCTGCTCGTGATCCAGAAGTGGTCAACGTATGTGTTTGGCGTGCTCAACCTGCTGGTCGCGGGGTTTTTGGTGACGGCCATCGACTGGCATGCGGTGTTCAATGCAGCGCCTGCGCCATTGAGCGCGGTGATCATCGGCATTGGCACGATTGCAGCGGGAACGGGTATTGGCTGGGCCAATGCCGGCGCCGACATGTCACGCTATCAGGCGCCGAAAGTGAAGGGGCCGGCGCTGGTGGCATCGGCGGCATTTGGCGCCGGCATTCCGCTGATCCTGCTCGTCACGCTCGGCGCGTTGCTCTCGGTGGGTAATGACCATCTCGCATCGGCGACCGATCCTATCGCCGCGATCCGCGAAATGTTGCCCACGTGGATGGCGATTCCGTATCTCATCACAGCATTCGGCGGCTTGCTGCTTTCCAACTACTTGTCCGTGTATTCGGCTGGCTTGACGACGCTCACGCTCGGCTTGAAAGTGAAGCGCGTGCAAGCCGTGGTGGTCGATGTCGTCGTGATCTTCGCCGGCTCGATCTACTTCATGTTGATCGCGGGAAGCTTCTACGGTCCGTTCATCGGCTTCATCTCGTTGCTCGCGGTGCCTATCACGGCATGGGTCGGTATCTTTGTGGTGGACCTGATTCATCGTCAGGAATATTCACCCAAGGATCTGCTCGATGTCTCGCCGCGCAGCGCGTACTGGTACAAAGGCGGTATCGAATGGCGTGCATTCGGCGCCTGGGCACTCGCAATCGTGCTCGGTTTCTGCTTCCTCTCGACAGGCGCTTATCACGGCGTGTTCTCGGGTTCGTGGTTCGGACGTAACGGCCTTGGATGGATCGTGACGTTCGTGGTGGCAGCCGGTGTGTATGCATTGTTGGGCGGCGCACGCGGTTCGGCCAAACGTTGGAAAACAGCATGACGCAAACAGTTTCACAGCAGCTATCCAGGTTGATTCATACGGGTCAGGTAATCGTCGATCTCGTCATGCAGATCGACGCGCTCCCCGCGCCCGGCGGCGATGTGCTCGCGCGCGACGCGAGCTTCGAGGTCGGCGGCGGTTTCAACGTCATGGCCGCTGCGCGGCGCAACGGCATGCACGTGGTCTATCCGGGCGGTCATGGACGCGGCCGCTTTGGTGCGCTCGCCCGCGAAGCGCTCGTGCGCGAGGGCGTAGAGGTTGCGGGTCCGGAAGTGGCTGATCAGGACACGGGCATTTGCGTGGCGATCGTCGATGCATCCGCCGAGCGCACCTTCGTCTCGCACATGGGCGCGGAAAGCGTGCTCGAGCGTGACGTGCTGGACGGCCTCGCGGTGAATGCGCACGACATAGTCTATGTGAGCGGTTACAGCCTGATGCTCGCCGACAAAGGCGCGGTGCTGATCGGCTGGCTGGAGCAGTTGCCTGCCGGGACGCGCGTTGCATTCGATCCGGGTCCGCTGGTCGGCGCTATCGATCCTGCGTTGCTCAATCGCATGCTGGGCGTTGTATCGATATGGACGAGCAACCGCGAGGAAGCGTTGCGCTTTGCGCAGACCGATAGCTTCGATACCGCCTTCGATACGATCATCTCGCGTCTAGCGCCGGGTGCGCTCGCAATCGTTCGCGATGGCAAGCGCGGCTGTGAATTGCGCGTTGGCGAAAGCCTCACGTACGTGCCGGGATTCGAAGTCAAGGCCGTCGACAGCAACGGTGCCGGCGATGCCCACGCCGGCGTGTTCCTGGCCGTGCTA
>NZ_JBSIPA010000985.1:0-385 GCF_053574605.1 Caballeronia sp. M23-90
GCACGGGTGGAACAACTCGAACTCGCAGGCAAGCTCGACTTCCAGGAGGTGGGGCATCCGCTGCTTGCCGAATGGGCCCGCCAGACGCAGGCGCAACTGCATATGCTGCATGAGTTGACCGAGAGCGTCAGCGTGTTCGCGTTGCCGACCATGCCGCCGCTGCATATTGCGTTGCTGCGTGAACTGTCGCGCTGGATCGACGTCCGTATTTACGCCATCAATCCGTGCCGGGAATTCTGGTTCGATATTGTCAGCGAGGCACGGGTGGAACAACTCGAACTCGCAGGCAAGCTCGACTTCCAGGAGGTGGGGCATCCGCTGCTTGCCGAATGGGCCCGCCAGACGCAGGCGCAACTGCATATGCTGCATGAGTTGACCGAGAGCG
>NZ_JBSIPA010000986.1:0-377 GCF_053574605.1 Caballeronia sp. M23-90
ACGAACAGCGGCGTGAACATGGCGGTGGGCACGCCCATGGCGTGATACGACACCGCGCTGAACCAGTCCAGGTTCGGGAACATCTTCTTTGCGTCCCACATCGTCGTTTCGAGGCGCTCGGCGATGTCGTACATTTTCGTGTCGCCGGCTTCCTTCGACAGCTTCTTCGAAATGTCCTTGATCACCTTGTTGCGCGGATCGGAGATCGTGTACACCGGATGACCGAAGCCGATCACGACTTCCTTCGCTTCCACGCGGCGACGAATGTCCGCTTCCGCTTCGTCGGGCGTCTGATAGCGGCTCTGGATCTCGAACGCGACTTCATTTGCGCCGCCATGCTTCGGGCCACGCAACGCGCCGATACCGCCGGTTATCGC
>NZ_JBSIPA010000987.1:0-377 GCF_053574605.1 Caballeronia sp. M23-90
ACACGAGGCTCTTCGGATCTGGTGCTCGCGGGGACGCTCGGCCGCGATCCGGGCCGCAAGGGTGGGCTCTCGCGAACCGCGCCCGAGCACAAGGTGCCTTCGTATCACTATCGTGCAGTGAAACTGGGCGTGGCGTTGCGGAAAGCGGCGCGTCCCGCGGATTTCGCTGCAACGAAGATCGGCTGCTGGTTGAGCGACATTGTCGGCATCCCGATCAACGAAGAGAATCAGCCGGTGATGCTGGTCGTGCTCGATCTGCTTGCAGCCGAGTCCGTTGAGGGCGTGAATGGGTATCCGGTCGAATCTGCCAGTGAAGATGCAAGCGCTCATGCAAACGACTACGCAGGCGAATACGCAACTACGCCCGCAGCCGCGTG
>NZ_JBSIPA010000988.1:0-372 GCF_053574605.1 Caballeronia sp. M23-90
GTGAAATCCAGACGTCCGTCCTTTACCAGCACCCGCTTGCCCGAACCAAGCCCGATTTTCGATCGATCGATATGCTTGAGCCATGCATGACCGTGCCGGTCCGCAAAGAAGAAGAAGAGACGCTTGAGGTCGGCTGAAAAAAGTGGACGCCAACATTCCGTAGAATTGAGGAATGGAGGCACTGATGAAGCGAATCCCGAAGGCTGTGTACACGAAGGAATTTCGTGAAGAAGCAGTAAAACTGGCAATGACTGACGGAGTGGGCGTGTCTGAAGCTGCCCGTCGATTGTCAATATCGATGAAGACGTTGGCGAACTGGGTTCGCGCCGCAAAGGACGGCAAGCTGGAGAACGTCGGGCAAACCCAGAAACC
>NZ_JBSIPA010000989.1:0-370 GCF_053574605.1 Caballeronia sp. M23-90
TGCTGATGCCGCGAGTGTTGCGCTGCTCGGCATCAGCGAGCATCATCTCGGCCGCGTCGCGCTCGGCGGTGCCCGTCGCCAGAGTCACCTGTGCGTTGACGACCAAGCCGTGTCGGTTGTCGGTCAACACGTGGCCCATATAACAGAGCATCGCTCCAGTTCCCTTGCTCTTGCGAAACAGGCGCGCCTGCTCGTCAGTCGTGGATTGATGCGTCTCGTTACTGCGTTTCTGTCCGCGCCAACTGTCATTCGGCGCGGGCGGTTCGTCAGGAGGCGTGTCATCATCGTCTGGACTTGCCTTGGGCACAAAGCTCTTGTGCCCGGCCCATGCCTGAATCAACGTGCCGTCGACGCTGAAGTGTTCCCCGGA
>NZ_JBSIPA010000990.1:0-368 GCF_053574605.1 Caballeronia sp. M23-90
ACTTGGAGTCGCCCCGGGGATCATCGTGGATTTCAATACCGTACTCATGTTTTCACCGAAACAGTCTCGCGATGCGTCCGCGCGTTGTGGTTTGTCTTCTTGCCGATCTTTCGTTTGGCGGCGATCTCTTCGAACAGCGAAAGATAACGGGCCGCCATGGTCTGCCACGACAAGGTTGCAGCGAGACGATGTTCCGCTCGCCCAGCTTGTCTTCCGAGGCCTTGTTCATAGGTGCTTTGACACTTGGAGTCGCCCCGGGGATCATCGTGGATTTCAATACCGTACTCATGTTTTCACCGAAACAGTCTCGCGATGCGTCCGCGCGTTGTGGTTTGTCTTCTTGCCGATCTTTCGTTTGGCGGCGATCT
>NZ_JBSIPA010000108.1:0-16211 GCF_053574605.1 Caballeronia sp. M23-90
AAACGGCAGGCCCTTGTGATGAACCGCATTGGTCAGCATGTCGCGCACGTGATCGAGCTTGGACTTGCCGTCGCCGTCCGGATCGTAGATGCGGTAATCGATGATCCAGTATTCACCGCTCTGGGGGGAGTGAAGTGGCGGGGCTGCGAATGAAATGGCCGACTCGGACGAACGATCATTGAAACTCCAGGCGAGTGGACAGAAACGAAAACGGGAAACAGGAACCAGGAACCGCGATAAACCCGCCGCACAACGAAAAAGCGCCGCGCAAGCGCGACGCTTTAATCAAACTGCCGCGCGTCGTGGCGCGTAGTTTACTTTACTTGTCCAGCAGGATGCGAAGCATCCGGCGCAGCGGTTCGGCCGCGCCCCACAACAACTGGTCGCCAACCGTGAACGCCGACAGATATTCGCCGCCCATCGCCAGCTTGCGCAGACGTCCGACCGGCACCGTCAGCGAACCCGTGACGACCGCCGGAGACAGATCGCGCATCGATGCTTCGCGTTCGTTCGGAACGACCTTCACCCAGTCATTCGCCGATGCCAGGATGCCGTGCACTTCATCCAGCGGCACGTCCTTCGTGAGCTTGATGGTCAGCGCCTGCGAGTGACAACGCATTGCGCCGATGCGCACGCACAAGCCGTCGACCGGAACCGAACCTCGTTCGCCCATGGCGGGAAGCCCGAGAATCTTGTTGGTTTCCGCGCCACCCTTCCATTCTTCCTTCGACATGCCGTTGCCGAGGTCTTTGTCGATCCAGGGAATCAACGAGCCGGCGAGCGGCACGCCGAAGTTATCGACCGGCATGCGTTCGCTAGACATGGCCGCCTGCACGCGCTTGTCGATATCCAGAATGGCCGACGACGGATCCGCCAGATCCTCCTTGGCCGCGCCGTACAGCACGCCCATTTGCTGCAGCAGTTCGCGCATGTTCTGCGCGCCCGCGCCGGAAGCCGCCTGATACGTCATGGCGGTCGTCCATTCGACCAGCTTGTGATTGAACAAGCCGCCGAGCGCCATCAGCATCAGGCTGACCGTGCAATTCCCGCCGATAAAATTCCGGCCGCCCTTCACCAGCGAATCCTTGATGACGTTCAGGTTCACCGGATCGAGAATGATGACCGCGTCGTCCTTCATGCGCAGCGACGAAGCCGCATCGATCCAGTAACCCTTCCAGCCGGCGGCGCGCAACTTCGGATATACGTCGTTCGTGTAATCGCCGCCCTGGCACGTAATGATCGCGTCGCACTTTTTCAGGTCGTCAATACTCGTCGCATCTTTGAGTTTCGTCTCGTTTTTCGCGAACGACGGCGCATTGCCGCCCGCATTGCTGGTGCTGAAAAACACCGGTTCGATCAGGTCGAAATCGCCTTCCTGCTGCATGCGCTGCATCAGGACGCTGCCGACCATGCCGCGCCAACCAACGAGACCTACGTTCATGACTAACCTTTATTGTGGACACTCCCCCGCTTCAGCCAGACCCTCCGCCGGCGTGACCGCGCGGGGAAGATGGGCGGACACGACAGGCGATCAGCGGAACGTGATCGTTTTGAGGGAAATGGTTTTCGTAATGCGTTTGAGGCACGTGACGGTGCTCAAACGCGTAATGGCGAGACGATTCGTGCGGGCGCCTTCAATGCCGCCGCATGAAATCGAGTCCTGAGAGATTTTGGAGATCTTCGCCATGACAAAAGAGTCTACACGATAACCCGCATATTCGTCTCCCGCAGGGAACAAAACGCGCTGTTTCGACGTGTTTCGTGCGTCAACAGCGACGAATCGAGATGAAATGTCGCGATCGACGGTATCTTGATAATGCGTCGATCGCGAAACGCTTTTCCGCGGGAATTTTTCGCTGATGCATCCAACGGAAAAGCGAGTTGCGGTGCCGAAGAAGCTTAAAGGGCTGCGAGAACCGCGTCGCCCATTTCCTTCGTGCCGACCGTGCGACCGTCCTGCGTGGCGATATCGCCCGTGCGGAAACCTTGTGCCAGCACCTTCTTCACGGCCGTTTCAATGCGGTCCGCCTGCTCCGTCTTGCCGAGCGAATAACGCAGCATCATCGCGGCGGACAGGATGGTCGCGAGCGGATTTGCCACGCCCTTGCCGGAGATATCCGGAGCCGATCCATGCGACGGCTCGTACAAGCCCTTGTTGTTTTTATCGAGCGAAGCCGAGGGCAACATGCCGATAGATCCCGTCAACATGGCCGCTTCGTCCGAGAGAATGTCGCCGAACATGTTGCCGGTCACGACCACGTCGAACGCTTTCGGCGCCTTCACCAGTTGCATGGCCGCGTTGTCCACGTACATGTGCGACAGCTCGACGTCCGCATATTCCTTCGATACATCGATCATCACGTCACGCCACAATTGCGACGTTTCGAGCACGTTGGCTTTATCGACGCTCGTCAGCTTCTTCGCCCGCTTTTGCGCGGCCTGAAACGCCACGTGTGCGATGCGGCGCACTTCCGGCTCCGAATAACGCATCGTGTCGAAACCTTCCTTCGCGCCTTCGAACAAGCCATCCGGCGACGAACGCACGCCGCGCGGCTGGCCGAAATAGATATCGCCATTCAGTTCGCGGATGATCAGGATATCCAGTCCGGCCACTATCTCCGGTTTCAGCGACGAAGCTGCCGTCAGCTCCGGATAGCAGATAGCCGGACGGAAGTTTGCGAACAATTGCAGATGCTTGCGCAGACCGAGAATAGCTTGCTCGGGACGCAGCGCGCGCTCGAGCGAATCGTATTTCCAGTCGCCCACGGCGCCGAACAGGATTGCATCCGATGCCTTCGCCAGCGCGAGCGTCGCGTCCGGCAGCGGATGACCGCTCGCCTCGTAACCCGCGCCGCCGACCGGCGCCTCTTCGATCTCGAACTTCTCGCCGAGCGCGTTCAGGACCTTGACGGCTTCCTTGATGATCTCCGGACCGATGCCATCGCCGGGCAGCACTGCAATCTTCATGGTGTTTCCTTGTCTTTGTTGGTTCGTTTTTAGCGCACGAGGCGGTTATTCAGCCACGGCTGCTTCACGAGGCGTTCGTTTTCGAATTGCTTGATCTTGTCGGCGTGACGCAGCGTGAGGGCGATATCGTCAAAACCGTTCAGCAGGCAGAACTTGCGGAAACCCGGCACTTCGAACGGATATTCCGTGCCGTTGCCCGCCAGCACGACCTGGCGCTCGAGGTCCACTGTGAGCGTGAAGCCGTTGAACGCGTAGGTTTCGTTGAACAGCTTGTCGACCTGGCTGTCCGTCAGCACGATCGGCAGCAGACCGTTCTTGAAGCAGTTATTGAAGAAGATATCTGCAAAACTCGGCGCGATGATCGCGCGAAAGCCGTACTGGTCCAGCGCCCACGGCGCGTGTTCGCGCGAACTGCCGCAGCCGAAATTTTCGCGCGCCAGCAAGATCGACGCGCCCTTGTAGCGCGCCTGGTTCAGCACGAAATCGGGATTCAGCGGGCGCTTCGAATTGTCCTGGCCGGGTTCGCCGACATCGAGATAACGCCATTCATCGAACGCGTTGGGGCCAAAGCCCGTGCGCTTGATCGACTTGAGAAACTGCTTGGGGATGATCGCGTCCGTGTCGACATTCGCGCGATCCAGCGGCGCCACGAGCCCGCTATGTACAGTGAATTTTTCCATGATCCGTAACCGGTTGGGTTTATTTGGCCGCGTTGCTGATTGCGTTGCCGGTGGCGCGCACGTCCTCGCCGAAGCCGTGGACCGTGTTGCAGCCCGCTGCGCCGAGGGCGACGCCGATCAACACCAGTAAAGTTGCAACGCGTTTCATGCAAGCTCGCGGATATCGACGAAATGACCTTCGATGGCCGCTGCCGCCGCCATCGCCGGGCTCACCAGATGCGTGCGTCCGCCCGCGCCTTGACGCCCTTCGAAATTGCGATTCGATGTCGACGCGCAACGCTCGCCCGGATCCAGCCGGTCGGCGTTCATGGCGAGGCACATCGAGCAACCGGGTTCACGCCACTGGAAGCCGGCATCGGTAAACACCTTGTCCAGTCCTTCGCGCTCGGCTTGCGCCTTTACGAGACCGGAGCCCGGCACGACCATCGCCAAACGGATATTCGATGCCACGCGGCGGCCAAGCGTCTTCACTACATACGCGGCTGCACGCAAGTCCTCGATCCGCGCGTTCGTGCACGAGCCGATAAAAATCTTGTCCGGCTTGATGGATTGCATCGGCGTGTTCGGTTCGAGCGCCATGTACTTCAACGCGCGTTCGATGGCGTCACGCTTGACCGGATCCTTCTCGCGTTCGGGATCGGGCACCCGGCCGTCGATGGACACCACCATTTCCGGCGATGTACCCCACGTCACCTGCGGCACGATTTCGGCGGCGTTCAATTCCACTACGCGGTCGAATTTTGCGTCGGCGTCGGAGGTAAAACCGCGCCAATAGGTGGCGGCTTGCTCGAATTCCACGCCTTGCGGTGAGAAAGGCCGGTCTTTGAGGTAGTTGATGGTGGTTTCATCGACCGCGACCATGCCAGCCCGCGCGCCCGCTTCGATGGCCATGTTGCAGACCGTCATGCGGCCTTCCATTGAAAGCGAACGGATGGTCGAGCCGCCGAATTCGATGGCATAACCATTGCCGCCGGCCGTCCCGATCTTGCCGATGATCGCCAGCACGATGTCCTTCGCCGTACAGCCGCGCGGCAGCGGACCTTCGACCTTGACGAGCATGTTCTTGCTTTTCTTTTGCAGCAGCGTTTGCGTGGCGAGGACGTGCTCGACTTCCGACGTGCCAATGCCGTGCGCCAGCGCGCCGAACGCGCCGTGCGTGGACGTGTGCGAATCGCCGCAAACGATGGTCATGCCCGGGAGCGTCGCACCTTGTTCCGGCCCGATGATATGCACGATGCCCTGCCGCAGGTCGTTCATCTTGAACTGCGTGATGCCGTAGGCGTCGCAATTGTCATCGAGCGTATCGACTTGCAGCTTCGAGATCGGATCCGCGATGCCGTGCGAACGGTCGGTCGTGGGCACGTTGTGGTCCGACACAGCCAGGTTCGCGCTGATGCGCCAGACCGGCCGCTCGGCCAGCTTCAGGCCTTCGAACGCTTGCGGGCTCGTCACTTCATGCAACAAATGACGATCGATGTAAAGGATGGACGTGCCGTCGTCCTCGGTGTGGATCACATGTGAATTCCACAACTTGTCGTAGAGCGTCTGGGCCATGGTCTTTTTGCCGGTTGTAACTGCGGGGTATGTTTTTTGGTTTGATGATTATGCCACGCAGATCGGCGCATTGCGCTGCCACTCGGGAAAAAACCGATATAAAACATGGGGTTAGGGTGGTAGTTGTGCTACCTGTATGGGGAATACCGGGCTGCATGGAACCCTTCGACGCTGCGCAGGCGGATATGAATAATCAGCCGCCAATGAAAAAGGGCGATAACGCTATCTGCGCTTTCGCCCGCTTACCTTGCACTGCCAGTTATTTACAACGCCCGCCCCACGATCAACGGATCAACCGTCCCGATTGCCCGCATATCGCGGTTCGTGTACGGCAGTTTATGCAACACATGGCGCATTGCATTAAGCCGCGCCCGTTTCTTGCAATCCGATAAAACCACCGCCCAAGGGCAATCGGCCGTATCTGTTTGCGCGAACATCGCTTCTTTCGCTGCGGTGTATTCGTCCCATTTATCCAGCGATGCCAGATCGACCGGGCTCAGTTTCCACTGCTTGAGCGGATGAATCTCGCGCTCTTTGAACCGTCGGCGCTGCTCATCCCGGCTTACTGAAAACCAGAACTTGACCACGTGGATTCCGCTACGAACAAGCTGGCGTTCAAACTCCGGAACCTGCTGCATGAAATCGTTATATTCCTGGTCCGAGCAAAAACCCATCACGCGCTCTACGCCGGCGCGGTTGTACCAGGAACGATCGAACAAAACGATTTCACCCGATGTCGGTAGATGCTGCACGTATCGCTGGAAATACCACTGACCGCGCTCGGATTCCGATGGCTTTTCAAGCGCAACGACGCGCGCACCGCGAGGGTTCATGTGCTCCATGAACCGCTTGATGGCGCCGCCCTTCCCCGCTGCATCGCGTCCTTCGAATACGATCACCAGACGTTCGCCCGTCTCCCGCACCCACGCCTGCAGTTTCAGCAATTCGACCTGCAGCGCGTACTTCTGCTTCTCATACCCGCGCCGCGACATCAGATTCCGATATGGGTACCCTCCCGTGCGCCAATTCCGCGCCAACTCGTTGTCAGGATGACGCGAAGCACGTGTTTGCCACAACGCGGGATCACCCTCGAGCATGATGCTACGGAACGTCGCGGCCTCATCGGGTGAGAGACCGCTCATCAAGCTCTTGATGGTCTCCATCAGCGCGGCCGGATCCTGCGTAGCGCTGGTCGACAGCACATGCTGTACGGTGCTTGCAATGTGTTCGTTGGCTGCATCGATGCCGTGGCTTGTTTCATCGATCTGCGCGGCGCGCGGCGTGTTGGTCGGCAGTACGTCGCCGCGCGCAACGTTTCTTACGGCTGAGTCGCGAGCATCGAATTTGTCGTGCTGTGATGTCAAAGTATTTTCCTTATAACCAGGTGCCCCGCGTGTCCAGGTCGTGCGGGGCACTCCTTGCTCAAGCTGGCGTAGCAGCCTTTTTCAAGACGACATAGATCTTGTCCTTCAGCAGCAACTTTTCCTTCTTGAGCGTTTCGATAGAACGTCCATCCGCCGGCGACGGCCCGTTCTCCATGTTCTTGATCTGATGGTCCAGTTCGTTGTGACGCTGGAACAGCCGGGCGAAATGCGCGTCTTCGGTTTTGAGTGTGGAAATCAGGTCGCGGAATTCGGGAAACATTGGAAGCTCCTCAAACAAGATGCGGGTAATACCCGCGGGGTCAGTAAGCCCGGATATCTTGGCATTACTACACAATTCGGATGTTGATAAACATCGTGTTCGAGTGAGTTTTGGCCCGGGCAAGTTGTGTTTAAGGTGAGACGAAGCGGGAGCCGGGGTGAGCGTAACGATACCGCCCCGAAATGCAAAAAGCCCCAGCGGATGCCCGCTGGGGCTTTGTTCAAACAACTGGCTTATGCAACTTACCGCTTGTCAATCGCCTTCGCTTCACGCGGCGTATCGCCGATAAACAACTGACGCGGACGGCCAATCTTCTGTTCCGGATCAGCGATCATTTCGTTCCACTGCGCGATCCAGCCCACGGTACGCGCCATCGCAAACACGCACGTAAACATCGCGGTCGGAATACCCAGCGCGCGCTGAACAATACCCGAGTAGAAATCGACATTCGGATACAGCTTGCGCGAAACAAAGTATTCGTCTTCCAGCGCAATCTTTTCCAGCGCCATTGCGAGCTTGAACAACGGGTCGTCATGCAGACCCAGTTCTTCGAGCACTTCGTGGCACGTTTCACGCATCAACTTCGCACGCGGATCGTAGTTCTTGTACACGCGATGCCCGAAGCCCATCAGCTTCACGCCTGAGTTCTTGTCCTTGACCTGCTTGATGAACTCAGGAATGTTGTCGACCGAGCCGATCTCTTCCAGCATGTTCAACGCGGCTTCATTCGCACCGCCATGCGCCGGGCCCCACAAACAAGCAATACCGGCAGCAATACAAGCAAACGGATTCGCACCCGACGATCCGGCCAGACGCACGGTCGATGTCGATGCATTCTGCTCATGGTCAGCATGCAGGATCAGGATGCGATCCAGCGCGCGCACGAGCACGTCGTTGACCTTGTACTCTTCGCACGGGTTCGAGAACATCATGTGCATGAAGTTCGCGCTGTACGACAGGTCGTTCTTCGGATACACGAACGGCTGACCGATGGTGAACTTGTACGCCATGGCCACCAGCGTCGGCAGCTTCGCGATCATGCGAATAGCCGATACGTCGCGGTGACGCGGATCGTTGATGTTCAGCGAGTCGTGATAGAACGCCGACAATGCGCCGACGGCGGCCACGAGGACGGCCATCGGGTGTGCGTCGCGACGGAAACCGCGGAAGAAGAAGTGCATCTGCTCGTGAACCATCGTGTGCTTCGTGACAGTTTCAACGAACTCTTCTTTTTGCTCGGCGGTCGGCAGGTCGCCATGCAACAGCGCGTAGCAGGTTTCGAGAAAGTCGGCCTTGACCGCGAGTTCCTCGATCGGATATCCGCGATACAGCAACTCGCCCTTGTCACCGTCAATGTACGTGATCGCGGAATTGCACGCCGCCGTCGACATGAAGCCCGGATCGTAGGTGAACTTGCCGGTCTGGCCGTACAGCTTGCGGATGTCGATTACGTCCGGGCCCAGGGTACCCTTGTAAATCGGCATTTCGACGCTCGGCGAGTTGTCGCTGAACGATAGCGTGGCTTTAACATCTGACGGGGTCATAGCACATCCTCAATCGAAGTATGGAAACAGGTTTTCGATAATTCGCACGACAATTGCACAACCGCGTGACTGGCTCAGGCTGAGCGCAGCATCTCCAGCACGCGAGTCATATCCGGCGAGGCCAGTTCGCCATCCGGTTCCTTGCGTGCCAGCAGCAAGTCCATCAGGTCGTTGTCGCTCAGTTCCAGCAGTTGCGTCAGCACGCCGACGTCCGTGTCACTGAGGTCATGCTCATATCGGCTGAAAAAACGTTCGAAGATCAGATCGTTTTCCAGCAGACCGCGCCGCGCCCGCCACCTAAGGCGTGCACGACGTAGAGGGTCGGACTGATGCCCGGAGTCATTCATGACACAGTCCCTATCAGACAGCGCGGCGCACCATCAATTCCTTGATCTTGCCGATTGCCTTCGTGGGGTTCAGTCCCTTCGGGCACACATCCACGCAATTCATGATCGTGTGGCAACGGAACAGACGGTACGGATCTTCCAGGTTGTCCAGACGTTCACCCGTCGCTTCGTCGCGGCTGTCCGCAATGAAACGATAGGCTTGCAGCAAGCCCGCCGGACCCACGAACTTGTCCGGGTTCCACCAAAAGCTCGGGCACGAGGTGGAGCAGCTGGCGCACAGAATGCACTCGTACAAGCCATCAAGCTCGTCGCGTTCTTCGGGCGTCTGCAGACGCTCCTTTTCCGGCGGCGGCGTGTCGTTGATCAGGTACGGCTTGATCGAATGATACTGGTTGAAAAACTGCGTGAAGTCGCAGATCAGATCACGCACGACCGGCAGACCCGGCAGCGGACGCAGCACGATCTTCTGCGGCAGGTCGTTCATGTTCTGCAGGCAGGCCAGGCCGTTCTTGCCGTTGATGTTCATGGCGTCCGAACCGCACACGCCTTCACGGCACGAACGGCGGAACGACAGGGTTTCATCGACAGATTTCAGCTTCAGCAGCGCGTCCAGCAACATGCGCTCGTGCGAGTCGATTTCGATCTCGTACGTCTGCATGCGGGGCGCCGCATCCTTGTCCGGATCGTAGCGGTAGATTTCAAAAGTACGCTTTGCCATTTCGATTCCTTTGCCTTAGAAGGTCCGCGCTTTGGGCGGCACCGATTCGACCGTCAGCGGCGTCATGTGCACCGGCTTGTAGTCGAGCTTGTCGCCTTCGCTGAACCACAGCGTGTGCTTCATCCAGTTGTCGTCGTCGCGCGTTTCGAAGTTGCTGTGCGCATGCGCACCGCGGCTTTCCTTGCGCGCTTCCGCCGAAATCATGGTGGCGCGCGCCACTTCGATCAGGTTCGCGAGTTCGAGCGCTTCGACCTTCGCCGTGTTGAAGACCTTCGACTTGTCCTTCAGGTGCACGTGCTTCACGCGCTCGGACAGTTCCTTGATCTTGCCTACGCCTTCTTCCAGCAGCGCGGACGTGCGGAACACACCAGCGTGTGCCTGCATGGTCGCGCGGATATCGTTCGCGATGGCCTGCGTGTATTCGCCCGACGACGAGTTTTCCAGCACGGCGAGGCGTTCAAGCGCTGCGTCGGCTGCATCGGCCGGAAGGGGCTTGTGCTCCTTCATTTCCTTCGCATGCTTGATGATGTGGTTGCCGGCCGCACGCCCGAACACCACGAGGTCGAGCAGCGAGTTCGTGCCGAGACGGTTCGCGCCGTGCACCGACACACACGAGCATTCGCCGACAGCGTAGAAGCCGTTGACCGGTTCTTCGTAGCCGCCCTTGAGCGTTCCGACCACCTGGCCGTGAATGTTCGTCGGAATGCCGCCCATCTGGTAATGGATGGTCGGCACAACCGGAATCGGTTCCTTGATGCAATCGACGTTCGCGAACTTCATCGCGATTTCGCGGATCGACGGGAGACGCTTCATGATGGTCTCGGCGCCGATGTGCGAAAGGTCAAGCAACACGTGATCCTTGTTCGGACCCACGCCGCGGCCTTCCTTGATTTCCTGGTCCATCGAACGCGATACGAAGTCACGCGGCGCCAGGTCCTTCAAAGTCGGTGCGTAGCGTTCCATGAAGCGCTCGCCGTCCGAGTTGCGCAGGATGCCGCCTTCGCCGCGCACGCCTTCGGTGATCAGCACGCCCGCGCCGGCCACGCCGGTCGGATGGAATTGCCAGAATTCCATGTCCTGCAAGGCGATGCCCGAACGCGCGGCCATGCCGAGTCCGTCGCCGGTATTGATGAACGCATTGGTCGATGCCGCGAAGATCCGGCCCGCGCCGCCCGTTGCGAACAACGTGGTCTTGCCTTCGAGGATGTGGACGTCGCCCGTTTCCATTTCCAGCGCGGTCACGCCGAGCACGTCGCCGTCGGCGTCGCGGATCAGGTCCAGCGCCATCCATTCAACGAAGAAGTGCGTCTTGGCCGCGACGTTCTGCTGATACAGCGTGTGCAGCAACGCGTGGCCGGTACGGTCGGCCGCGGCGCATGCGCGCTGAACCGGCTTCTCGCCGTAGTTCGCCGTGTGGCCGCCGAACGGACGCTGGTAGATCGTGCCGTCGGCGTTGCGATCGAACGGCATGCCCATGTGTTCGAGTTCGTAGACAGCGCCAGGGGCTTCGCGGCACATGAATTCGATCGCATCCTGGTCGCCGAGCCAGTCGGAGCCCTTGATGGTGTCGTAGAAGTGGTAATGCCAGTTGTCTTCGCTCATGTTGCCGAGCGACGCGCCAATCCCGCCTTGCGCGGCCACGGTATGCGAACGCGTGGGGAATACCTTGGACAGCACCGCGACCGACAAACCCGCACGAGCGAGTTGCAGCGAAGCGCGCATGCCGGAACCACCTGCACCCACGATCACGACGTCAAAACGGCGACGCGGCAGGGACGTTTTAATTGCAGCCATTCTTTACACTCTCCAGAGAATCTGTGCCGCGTAGCCGATACAACCGACCAGCCAGAGGATCGTCGCCACTTGCAGGAGCAGACGCAAGCCGACCGGCTTCACGTAGTCCATCCAGATGTCCCGAATGCCGACCCACGCGTGATAGAAGAGCGAGAGCAGGGCTACGAAGGTTGCAAGCTTCATCCATTGCATGGCGAAGATCGACGCCCAGCCGTCATACGAAAAATCGCGTGCACCGAAAAACCAGAACAGCAGCACCAGCGTGTACAAAGCCATGACAACGGCGGTAATGCGCTGCGCGAGCCAGTCGCGCAGACCGTAATGCGCGCCCACTACAAGGCGCTTGGGACCGATTCGGTTGTTGTTATTCGCGGCCATTGTCAGAAGGCTCCGAAGAGTTTAAGCGCAACGACGATTGTCAGCAGGGTCGACACCGTCAGTACCACGATGGACGTCTGCTTGCCGCCTTCCTTGCTTACTGCACGGTGCGTATCGAGAAGGAGGAAACGGATGCCGGCGCAGAAGTGGAACAGGAAGGACCACGACAGCACGAGCACGACGAGCTTGACGAGAGGATTGGCGAGAAAGCCCTTGAATGCATCGAAACTGATTTCCGATGTCAGGCTTTGGTCCAGCAGATAAAGCAGAAACGGTAGCGCTACGAATAGAAGCAGACCACTGATGCGGTGCAGAATCGAAACCTTCCCCGCTAGTGGCAAGCGGTAGGTTGCGAGCTGAGCAAGTCCGATGTTCCGGTACTCAGGCCTTGGTTTTTTTACAGCTTCAGCCATGCTAGACCCCAACTTTGTTATCACACTAGTCCGCGATTTTAGCGCCTTTTCATATCGCGCTGCAGCGAAATGCCTCACAAGAAGCTATTGCTAATCGCGTGAGAAAGGCTTTTATGTCGACCCTCGAGGTTCGTCATCAAGCCGTCCACGTTCTGTTTCAACTCAAATCGTTTTGATAGTAATAGCCGTTCGTGACATACCAGCCGCGCCGGACTTCTACCGGCCGGTCGCCGTAGGTATAGGACACACGCTCAACAGATAAAAGCGGTGACCCCTCGCTTACTCCCAGCAATTCCCCGACCGCGACGTCAGCGCCGACCGCCCTTATTTTTTCCGATGCCCGGATCATGCGCGTACCGAACTCGGTTTCAAACATGGCGTAAAGCGGGCCTTTGTAGTCTGCGAGCCGCTCCGCCGTCAGGCCGCGGAATACCGCGCCAGGCAGCCAGATTTCATCGAATACGGTGGTTTCGCCGTCGAATTGCAGCAAACGCTTGATGCATACGACCGGGTCGGAGGGCTTCAAGTCGAGCTGGCGGGCAATTTCAGCGGGTGCGCGCACGCGGCGGCACTCCAGCAAACGGCTGACGTGGGGGTGGACATCGCCGTCTTCAGGCAGCAACCGTAGAAAGCGGAACTGTACGCGATCTTCGTTGTGCGTCGCAACAAATGTGCCTTTCCCCTGGCGCCTTACAAGAAGATTGTCGGCTGCGAGTTCATCGATGGCCTTGCGCACCGTGCCCTGACTCACCTTGTAACGGGCGGCAAGCTCGACTTCGCTGGGGATGATTTCGCCGGGCTTCCATTCGCCCGATTCCAGCCCTTGCGTGATGAGGGCCTTGATTTGCTGGTACAGCGGGCTGAACGTCGGCGACGAAGCGGGCGCGGCGTCAGTCGCACCGGGCGTGCCGGAAGGGTTCGTCGTGCTCGCTGGATTCGAATTCATCCGCGCATTTCATCATAAAGGCCCGAGCCGCGTCCAGCGGTTTCCCGGTCATTCCTATGTCTTATATAAGACATATGATATGGTTGACTTTGCATCATTCGAATTCTACACTCCTTGGCGAGCAAGGGTTTGCGGGGTGGCGCACGCGTCATCCGGTGCATCCGGCCTGTTGACCAGCAAGGCGCGTTTCGCATGGACTTCTCATGATCCGCACCGGGTTCGCGCCAATATGCCTCTCGCTCATCGCTTCAAGCCGAACGGCTTTCGTGTTCGCTTGGCCGCTGCCAGTGCCCCGCTCTTGCAACGCCCGCGCCCGACGGAAAACGCGACGCCCGGAGCGGTGGGTGGCGCCGAAGAAGCTTGACTCCGCGCAAACTCCCGCTTGCAAGACCCGATTTCCAGCATGTGGAGCGGGCTGCGATTGCCGGCATGCTACGGACGGTCAGTGACAATCCCGCTTCAGGCGCGTTGCCATTGGCTTTTCAGGGCTGCCCGCGCAGTTCGGATCACTTGCTTCATCAACGCTTCGCGTAACGCGCCTAAAATGGCGTTTTCCCCTAGCGTTTCACGCACCGTTCAGGAGTGTCTCAATGGCTAAGTCCGCAAAGCGCGTTGCCGTCACCGGCGCCGCAGGTCAAATCGGTTACTCGCTGCTGTTCCGCATCGCCAATGGCGATCTGCTTGGCAAGGACCAGCCGGTCATCCTTCAGTTGCTCGACCTGCCGCAGGCGCAAGGCGCCGTCAAGGGCGTAGTCATGGAACTGGAAGACTGCGCATTCCCGCTGCTGGCCGGCGTGGTCGTCACGGACGACCCGAAGGTCGCGTTCAAGGACGCAGACGTGGCGTTGCTGGTCGGCGCACGTCCCCGTTCGAAGGGCATGGAGCGTAAAGACCTGCTGTCCGCCAATGCAGAAATCTTCACGGTGCAAGGCAAGGCGCTCAACGACGTGGCAAGCCGCGACGTGAAGGTGCTGGTTGTCGGCAACCCGGCGAACACGAACGCGTACATCGCCATGAAATCGGCGCCGGACCTGCCGAAGAAGAATTTCACGGCAATGCTGCGCCTGGACCACAACCGTGCGCTGTCGCAACTGGCATCGAAGTCGGGCAAGCCGGTCGCTGCCATCGAAAAGCTGGCCGTGTGGGGCAATCACTCGCCGACCATGTATCCGGATTTCCGCTTCGCCACGGTCGAAGGCGAGTCGCTGACCAAGCTGATCAACGACGACGAATGGAACCGCAACACCTTCATCCCGACGGTCGGCAAGCGCGGCGCCGCGATCATCGAAGCGCGTGGACTGTCGTCGGCGGCATCGGCTGCCAATGCGGCAATCGACCACGTGCGTGACTGGGTGCTCGGCACGAACGGCAAGTGGGTCACGATGGGCATTCCGTCGGACGGTTCGTACGAAATCCCGGAAGACATCATCTATGGTGTGCCGGTGACGTGCGAAAACGGCGAATACAAGCGTGTCGAAGGCCTGGAAATCGATGCGTTCTCGCGCGAGAAGATGACTGGCACGCTGAACGAATTGCTTGAAGAGCGCGACGGTGTTGCGCATCTGCTGGGCAAGTAAGCAGGCTGATGTAGTCACGCGAGCGCCGTTGTATGCGGGCGCTCGCGGCTGATTCGAGTGCGTTTGGGCAAGCTCTGCGCACAACCGAACGTATTCGAATCCGCAGTTCCCACCCTCTCTAAAGCAAACCCGACGCCGACGATGCGCGCTCTCACCCCCGCCGAAGTGCTGTTTGAAGGTGATGTGCCCCCTGCTGTGATGCCCCCGTGCGATCACTATGCTGGAAGTGAGAAGCTGATCCGGAAATCGCTCGCATTGCAGGCGCAACTCGGCCCGGTGTTCGATATCACGCTGGATTGCGAAGACGGTGCCCAGGTCGGCCAGGAAGCAACGCACGCGGAGCTGGTGGCATCGTTTCTGGGCAGCGAAGGTGATCGCTTCGGCCGCGTCGGCGTACGGATACACGACTTCGAAAATCGCGCGTGGCGTGACGATGTCCGCATCATCCTGCGCGCCGCCAAAAAGGCGCCTGCCTACATCACGCTTCCGAAGATCCGCAGCGTGTTCGATGCCGCGGAGATGGTCGCGTTTATCGAAGCATCGCGGTGTGAGTTCGGAATCCAGCACGCCATCCCGTGCCAATTGCTGATCGAAACCCATGGCGCGCTGGCCGAGGTGTTCGACCTCGCTGCCCTGCCCGGCGTGGAAGCGCTGAGTTTTGGATTGATGGATTTTGTGTCGGCGCATAACGGCGCAATTCCCGATACCGCCATGCGCTCTCCCGGCCAGTTCGATCACCCCCTCGTGCGGCGCGCGAAGCTCGAGATCGCGGCGGCTTGCCACGCGCACGGGAAAGTGCCGTCGCATAACGTCTGCACCGAAGTGCGCGACATGAGCGTGGTCGCAAACGATGCCCGGCGCGCCCGCAACGAGTTCGGCTACACGCGCATGTGGAGCATTCACCCGGACCAGATCAAGCCGATCGTCGATGCCTTCCTGCCGCGCAGCGATGAAATCTCTACAGCGACGGAGATCCTGCTCGCCGCGCAGACCGCGCAGTGGGGCCCGACTCGGTATCAGGACACGCTGCACGATCGCGCGAGTTACCGGTATTACTGGTCAGTGCTGCGGCGCGCGAAAGCGTCGGCGCAGGAAATTCCCGAAAGCGCGGAGACGCTTTTTTCACAGGACGAAGTAGCTTGACCTACCTATCAGGAGACTGGGTCGAATGAGCGATACCTTGACGAAAGAAGCACCCGCCGCCGGCGGGTTCAAGCCCAAGAAATCTGTCGCGCTTTCGGGCGTGACGGCGGGTAACACGGCGCTCTGCACCGTCGGCAAGACGGGCAACGATCTGCATTATCGTGGCTATGACATTCTGGATATTGCAGGAACCTCGGAGTTCGAGGAGATCGCGTATCTGCTCGTGCACGGCAAATTGCCGAACGCCGCCGAACTCAAGGCGTACAAGACGAAGCTCAAGGCGCTGCGTGGTCTGCCCGCGAACCTGAAGGCCGCGCTGGAATGGATTCCCGCTTCCGCTCATCCCATGGACGTCATGCGTACCGGCGTCTCCGTGCTCGGCACCTTGTTGCCCGAGAAGGACGATCACAACGTCGCGGGCGCGAAGGATATCGCCGACCGCCTGATGGCATCGCTGGGATCGATTCTGCTGTACTGGTATCACTATTCGCATAACGGCCGGCGCA
>NZ_JBSIPA010000991.1:0-358 GCF_053574605.1 Caballeronia sp. M23-90
GTGCCGCTTCACGAGTTCATCGATATCCAGCTTCAAATGCTTCGCCAGCGACGCCAAGTCCGGCCCGTCCGCCCCGCCGTAGCGCACGGGAATTTCGATTTCGGTGGTCCCGACATCCGCTTCCAGCAGCGGCTTCGCGTGACGCGGGGCGTTGAGCGTCGGATCGAGGCCGCCGAGGTAAGCAAATCCCGGCTGAAAACCCAGGAAGAACACGATGTAATCGGCTTGCGTGTGCCGCTTCACGAGTTCATCGATATCCAGCTTCAAATGCTTCGCCAGCGACGCCAAGTCCGGCCCGTCCGCCCCGCCGTAGCGCACGGGAATTTCGATTTCGGTGGTCCCGACATCCGCTTCCAGC
>NZ_JBSIPA010000992.1:0-350 GCF_053574605.1 Caballeronia sp. M23-90
ACCTTCACGATACCGCGCTCGATACGACCCGTCACCACCGTGCCGCGACCCGAGATCGAGAACACGTCTTCCACCGGCATCAGGAACGTACCGTCAATTGCACGCTCCGGCGTCGGGATGTACGTGTCCAGCGCATCAGCCAGGTTCAAAATCGCCACTTCGCCCAGCTCGCCCGTGTCGCCTTCCAGCGCCAGCTTGGCCGAACCCTTGATGATCGGCGTGTCGTCGCCCGGGAAATCGTACTTCGACAGAAGCTCACGCACTTCCATTTCGACGAGTTCCAGCAACTCGGCGTCGTCCACCATGTCGCACTTGTTCAGGAACACGATGATGTACGGCACGCCAACCTG
>NZ_JBSIPA010000993.1:0-346 GCF_053574605.1 Caballeronia sp. M23-90
CCGGTCAGGACGTCAGGTACGTGTTGAGAAGATGAGCGAAAGCAAACCGTTCGATGACGCATCGTTATAGATATAAAGCATTGCCAAAACTGGGGTTGCACAGAAGCTCCAGGATCAGTCGGGACGACACCGTTTGATGGCCCGGTGATCCTGCTCCACAATGTTGTTCAGGTACCTGCATTGCCGAATCTTGATCGGTGTTTGCCGCTTGGCATTGATGGGGTCCGGCCAAGATTCGGCCAAATTGCTATCATAAGCCTTGCGGTTATGAATTCACTTCCGCTTATGCTGTCGTAGCATAAGGGATTCAGACGGTAAATGCCTCCCCGAACTGCCGCGCACGCTT
>NZ_JBSIPA010000109.1:0-16175 GCF_053574605.1 Caballeronia sp. M23-90
GGTGATCATCCCAGTGCTATCCATGATCAACTCCCAGCGAAAGCGGAGCTTCAGCATGGACCGAATCGAGCCCTCAGTGCGACATTTCTATTTGGCTCAAGTACGACATTACTACTTGGGGCCTACAACTAGAACGTTGATAATTTATCTTATGTAAAATCGCATTTTAGAACTCGACGCGTCGTCGTTTCCGGAGACACAGGTTTGGATTTCCCAGAACGTGTTCAACCCACCCACATGAGCGGCCTGACGTGCGAACCGTTTAACCGGCAAGCGTGTCGTTGACCGACTGTTGCTCCCTTCCCTGCGTCAGAATCCATCGATGAAACGCACGGCAGTGCGAGTGATCGAACGCACTAGCCTGCCAAGTGACGAAGTACGGCGACAAAAGCGCCACACCGGAGGGAAAGGGAACGACAAGCCGGCCAGCCGCAACATCGGCGGCAATCATGGACGTCTGCGCGAGTACGAACCCTTCGCCATCAATGGCCGCTTGTATTGCCAGGCTCGACAGTGAAAAGACCAGCCGGGTGGCGCGAGCGCCATCGTCGTCCACGTCATTTACCGCACACCAGTCCCGCCATGACGGTGGCGACGAAAATTTGGGCAGCCAGTCAATCGACAACAACGGATGATTGAGTATGTCGCCAGGGTGAGCCAGCACCTTCCCGTCAATCAAAGTGGGACTGCACGCAGGCACGACCTTGTCGCGGAACAGTTCAGCGCGCGTTCCGGATTGATCGAGGCTTTCGCCATAGGTAATGCGGAAATCGATGTGATGGCCATCGGGCGACGGTTCAGAATGTGTGCCATCGAGAAAGATGTCGATCTCGGGATGCTCCCGCTGCCAGGAATAGATGCGTGGCGCAAGCCACTTCGACAAGACCGACGGCAACGCGCTGATGCTCAGGCTACGCTTCAGTTTGCCCCGCTCCAGTTCCGCACGCGCCAGCCGCAGACTTTCGAACGCCTGCGCGCAACTGGCGTGATAAATCCGCCCGGCTTCGGTCAATCTCAACCGCTTGCCTTCTTTCGCCAGCAAACGCATGCCGACTGAGTCCTCCAATTGCTTGATCTGCTGGCTGACTGCGCCCGGAGAAACACCCAGTCGTCGAGCGGTTTCGATCACGCCCTGGCAACGTCCCAGCGTATCGAACACTTGCAGTGCGCGCAGAGGCGGCAACGTATCCATCAGAGTTCTCCGGGTGTGTCATTTTAGAAATTCTAAACGAACTCGCAAAATCACCCCTCTATTCTTTTGAATATTGACTTCCTAAGCTTTGGACATTGACCGGATAGAAACCGGTGAAAGCCAAGGAATGCATTCATGTTCGTCAGAAACGCATGGTATGTCGCTGCCCGCAGCGACGAAGTCGGACCCGGGCTCCATGCAACGCGGCTGCTGGGCGACGCGGTTGTGCTGTACCGCAAGCTCGATGGGGCCGTAGTCGCACTGGAAGACGCCTGTCCGCATCGCAAGTTGCCGTTATCAATGGGGCGCCTGAAAGGCGAACACGTTGAATGCGGATACCACGGACTGACATTCGATGGCGCGGGCACGTGCGTTCGCGCGCCTGGCAACGCGCGCATTCCGCCTGGTGCACGGGTACAAAGCTATCCGGCGCACGAGCGCTATGGTTTGGTGTGGCTATGGATGGGACCGCCGGAACATGCGGATCCAGCCGCCATTATCGAGGTGCCGGAATGGGGTGACCCCGCGTGGGGCATCAATCAGGGCGACGCAATGACTGTCGATTGCCACTACCTGTATGTCACCGACAACCTTCTCGATCCGTCGCATGTCGCATGGGTGCATCCATCGTCGTTTGGCAATGCAGCGTGCGAGGGCGAACCGCTCAGCACCCTGGAAAACGGAAAAGGTGTGACGGTGTCGCGCTGGATGCGTAACGCGGAGGTCGCGCCTTTCTACGCACGCTATGTCAAGTTCAGCGGGCGCTGCGACCGGAAACAGCAATACGAAGTGCGGTTTCCATCGCACGCTGTGATCAAGGCTGTTTTTACGCCTGCGGGAACCGGCAGCGAGTCCGGACCCATGCATCCCGATGTGTTCCTCATGAACTCCTATAACTTCTTGACGCCTGTAGACGAATCGACCACGCGCTATTACTGGTTCCAGGCTCGAAATTTCGACCAGAGCGACGCGCTCGTGTCGGAGCAATTCAATGAAGACGTGCGCCACGCATTCGATGAAGATCGCGTGATCCTCGCCGCCGTGCATGCCGGGATGGCAAACCGGCGGACACCGAATATCAACCTCGCGCTCGACGCGGGACCAACACGATTTCGCCGGGGCGTGCAACGCCTGATCGACGCGGAGCAACACGATAATGCGGAACAGCCATCTTTTCACATTTAAGATACCTAAATGAATTCGTATTTTCTTGAAGCGCCCTCATTCGATCGCCAGCGTGAGCGCTTTTTACACGCTGCCCGCATGGCAAATGCATCCATGACGGAGTGGCTGCATCCGTTGAAAGGACCGCGGGGAGAAACGCTCGTTACGGATGTCGCGGTGCTTGGCGATCCGCAAGCGCCCTCCCGCTTGGTCGTGCTGTCGGGGACCCATGGCGTCGAAGGCTTTTATGGTTCCGAATGTCAGATCGCGCTACTCGATTCTCTTCGAACACACGGCGTTTTCGAAGGCGTAAGCGTTGTGATCGTCCATCTCGTGAATCCGTGGGGAACGGCGTGGCTGCGGCGCGTAACGGAAGATAACGTCGATCTGAATCGAAATTATGTCGCGTTCGACCGCCCCCTCCCGGCTAACGCCGGTTATGAATCGATGCACCCAATTTACCTGTGTCCTGAACTCGAAGGCCCGGCTCGCAGCATTGCCGACGCAACATTGGCGGCGTGCACTGCCCGCGATGGCAATGCTGCAGTGATGAGCGTCGTGGAAGCGGGACAGTACGTGCACGCCGACGGCCTGTTTTTCGGTGGCCGCGAGCCGGCCTGGAGCAACCGCACCCTGCGCGCGATCATGGAAAAGCACGTTGCCGACGCGCAGACGGCAATATGCTTTGACTTGCACACTGGCGCAGGCGCTTTTGGCCATCCCATGCTAATGGCGATCACTGCAAAGGCTTACCCGATGCTGTCGCGCATGCAGGCACTCTACGGTCCGTGGCTGCATACCATTGTCACGAGTCCATCATCCACCACTGACACCGGCATTGCTGCCACTGCAACGGGCTATACATCGCAAGCCATGCTCGACCAGCTCAGTGACGTGGACCTGATGCAATTCGTTATCGAATGCGGCACATACGACCCTGCGCGCTCGCATCGATTATTGCGTGACGACCACTGGCTGCACCTGTTCGGCGATCCCTTCGATGCAACGGGCCGTCGCATCAAGGCCGCACTGCTGGAACATTTCTTCCCCGCCGATACTCACTGGCGCGAGTTGACGGCATTGCGCGCACAGCAGGTCTTCGCTCGCGCGATGAGTTCCCTCGCTTCAACGCCCCCGGATAAAGACGCGCCGGACCGATCCACTCACCCAGGAATCGCACCATGAAACGCTATAGCTTACTGAATCTGCTGCTTCTCGCGATACTGCCTCTCGCTGCCCACGCGCAGGATTCGAAAGTGATCCGCTTCGGGGTCGATCCGACTTATCCGCCGTTTGAATCGAAGGCGCCGGACGGGACGCTCGTCGGGTTCGACATCGACCTGGGCAATGCGATT
This sequence comes from Caballeronia sp. M23-90, assembly GCF_053574605.1. Taxonomy (NCBI): domain Bacteria; kingdom Pseudomonadati; phylum Pseudomonadota; class Betaproteobacteria; order Burkholderiales; family Burkholderiaceae; genus Caballeronia; species Caballeronia sp. M23-90. The sequence goes on from NZ_JBSIPA010000109.1 coordinate 3,712, forward strand.
TGCGCGAACCTGCATGCCAGATGCGTCTGGGTCGAACAGAGCTTCGACGCCATGATCCCGGCTTTGCAAGCGCGGAAGTTCGATGCCATCTTGTCGGCCATGTCCGCCACGGCGGTACGCAAACAGCAGATCGATTTCACCGACAAGATCTATAACGGCCCTTCCCGTCTGGTAGCGGCAACAGGCTCAACGCTCGTGCCCGAAGCCGCGTCGCTAAAAGGCAAGCGAATCGGCGTGGACCAGGGTTCGATGCAGGAGACCTTCGCCAAGGCGGAGTGGGCTCCGCAAGGCGTGACGGTCATTTCATATCCTACGCAGGATGCGATTTATCAGGACCTGACCACGGGTCGCCTGGATGGAGCCTTCCAGTCTGCAGTGCAAGCGGACATCGGCTTCCTCAAGACCCCGCGTGGCAAGGGTTATTCGTTTGCAGGAGAAGAAGTCAAAGACAAGCGAGTCGCGGGCGACGGTGTGGCCATTGGTGTACGCAAGGACAACACCGCCCTGGCTGCGAAACTGAACACCGGCATTGCCGCGATACGACATGATGGCACTTACAACCGGCTTGCCCACAAGTACTTCGATTTCAATATTTATGGCGACTGAGGGAGCCGGAGATGACGTCAGACTTTGAAGAGCGCGTGGCGAAAGCGGTCACGCCGAACACGGTTCGAGAGTTTCGCCAGAATGGCGCGGTATGCATCCGGGGTCTGTTCAACGCGGACGAGATCGCTCGGCTTCGTTCCGGAATCGATCACAACATCGCGCAACCCAGTAGTCGCGCGAAGACTGCTAGCCGCCCCGATGACCCCGGCTGGTTTTTTGAAGACTTTTGCAATTGGCAGGAGAACGCGGCATATCGGCAGTTCATTTTCGAGTCGCCGGCGCCGACCGCCGCGGCGGCGTTGATCGGTGGGAAGACAGTGCGGCTCTACCATGATCACGTGCTGGTTAAAGAACCGAACACGCGGCAGCGGACGCCCTGGCATCAGGACCAGCCCTACTACAATATCGTGGGATCGGATAACGTCAGCATGTGGATTCCTGTGGACCCGGTGTCGCGCGAATCCACGCTCGAGTTTGTCATGGGTTCACATCGCGGGCCGTGGCTGATGCCCCGGACGTTCATGGAAAACGAGGCAAAGTGGTTTCCGGAGGGGAGTCTCGCGGATTTGCCTGACATCGATGGCGATCGTGAAGCTTTCGATGTACGCGGCTGGGCGCTCGAGCCTGGCGACATGGTGTGTTTCAACATGCTGACGCTGCATGCATCGGGCGGCGTCCCGGGTGCGCATCGTCGCAGGGCTTTTTCAGTACGGTTCATTGGCGACGATGTCCGGCATGCACCGAGACCGTGGAGAACCTCGCCGGAATTCCCAGGCCTTGCGGCAGACTTGCCCGAAGGCTTGCCCATGGAACATCCGCTGTTTCCAGTGGTCTGGAACATTCATGAGGGACAAGGAAACGCCTCTCCCCTTCCTTGAGTCCTTGTCCGCTGTCAGGCTGTCAGGCTGTCGGCCTACTCGGACGAGCGATCTGCCCGCGATATTTGCAACGCGGATTGCTTGTAGTGCGCCGCATTGATTGGGAAAGATTGCTCATGCGTGCCCATGCTTAAGGCATAAGCGTGTTCCGATTGAATAAAAACTGCCGCTACGGCAGAAGTGAACACGAGGCACATCAGCAAGGAAAAGCGGGTGACGGCTCTCTGCCGTCGGCGTGCTCGTGTTCTGCCTCGGGGCCAATAATCTTCGCTGGATGGATTCGTTCGACGAGCAAGCGTGCCCGACGGCGACTTATTTCTCGCAAGCGCCAGCTCATACTCATATTCCTGGCGCTTCAGCGGATCGCTCAAGATGCTGTAAGCAAGATTGAGCGAGCACATGATCTCGGCTGCTTCAGGCGCAGCGTTCCGGTCCGGATGGTAACGCTGGCTCAGCGCCTTGTATGCTGCGCGAACGACCTCCGCAGGTGCATCGTGTGTCAGTTTGAGAGTGTCGAAATGGTTCGGTCGATGATTCATGATGTCCCGACTATTGCTAACGCTTCATCGGGTTAACGGTCGTCCATCGACAATCTTGAGCAAGGTTCGCGCTACGCACGCAACACGATTTTTGGCTGGTCTCATTTAATGCGAACCGGAGGCGGCCGCGGCAATCGGCTGGGCAGACAACGCCGATTGCCGGTCCAGCGCTTAAAAAAACAAGGCGCGCAATCTTTTGCGCGCCTTCAGTTTGCATCTTTGACCAGTCTCAATCCTTACGAACCGAAATACACCGGTTGCATTCCATCGTTGGCATCCGGGCGGACCGACGAGCCAATCTTGTGACCGACGCGAGCAACATCGCCTTCGACCGCGCGCAGTGAATGATGGCTACCCGATGCCGATGCGCCATCGGCCACGCCGCCAAAACTGCTGGCTGCCACGTTGTCGCTGTTCACGCGCGTTTCAGCCGCTTGAATATTGGCCGGATATTGCGTTTGATCGCCAGTCGGGTTATAGCCTGCTTTTTCCAGTTGGACCAGTTGCGCCTTCACTTCGGCGCGGGTTACGGGTTGATTTGATTGAGCGAAAGACGAGACAGCCGGAACGACCAACGCAACGGCAACGATGAGCGATTGAACGAGTTTCATGATGCTTTACCTCCAGACTTGGTTTTTCGCAAACACCCGTTTGCGTTTCAGTGATTGAAGTCTAGACCGGGGGCCGCACCGTATTAAGCATCGACAGGACAAAGCATTATTGTTGAAACTAAGTGTTAACCCTTGGTCCTTTTGGAAGCTTGCCGTGAACGGCCGCGTATTCGTAATCGCGTTCGATTGTCACGCATGCGAGGCGGAGCCGAGTTCCCCAAGGATCGACTCGCGGTGGAAATCCCCGCGCTGCAACCGCTCCTCCAGCGGACGCCAGAGCAAGCTGATCAGTTTGGTCAGCGGTCTTGCCAATGGTCGCTTCCCATCCGCGGACGCATCGCACAACCAGTTGCACACGCGCTCAGAGTCCCACCCGCGTGAATGAGGTTCCAGGAATGCATCCAGTTCGGCCGGTATCAACGCGAGTCGTCCGCCGTGTTGCCGCATGACCCACTGTGCCGCTGCATGGCAGGCGAAATATTGGGGCGCATGGCTGAAACCCTGCAACAAGGCCGGGATCGTCACTCCCTTCACTACGTGGTCAATATCGCTGCGGCCGTCCGGCATGAGCATGGCACTGAAGGTATGGAACCAGTGCATCATGAAGACACTACGCGCAGGCGCCGCCATAAACCAGTTCTCCAGCATTGGATACGCCGTGTCGTACGTGCGCTCCGAATTGAAATAGCCGACAAGATCCGGCCGGTCGAGCGTGTCCAGAGCCTCGACAAAGGATAGCGGCGAGGAAGGCATCTTGTCGTCTGCTGATGCCGAGGTGCGGCAAGCTGGACAAAAGCGTCGTCGCGTCCATCCAGACGCCTCCGAACGTCGTCAATACTGCCAGCCTTACCCAGTCCGATTGAACCTGTGGCGCCCACAGCGCAAAACCGCGTGGCAACGGCGGCAGGCCTGACGGCAGACTGTCGGGACCTAGCAACCGAACACGGTGCCCGGCCAAGTGTCTGCGCCAACTCAGCAAGCAGACGTCGACGATACGCGGCAGTGGCGTCCCATTCCAGTAGGTCCAGACGACGCGAGGTATCGCCGTTGATCCGTATTCCGGAGACCGGCATGGTGTACGCCCCTCACGCGTTTCAGGCGTGGCGTGCGCGCCCCCTTTGGATGACCAGTGCAGCACCGGCGGTGGGTCGACCATGGCCACGGATGGTCGCACAGCATCGTCTGGCACCGTAGTGCGCATAAAGCTCGCTTGGTTGTCGTTTTTCGAAAAGCCATCTTAGCAGGCGATGGCGAATGCTTTCGCGTGTCTGCTTGTCCGCATCGACTCGCGCAATTGATCGCTCCACATTGCGGTTCCGGTTTTTCGGTCGGCTGCCGGAGGCGCCCACTTCAAATCAGGTGGTTGTCGCCGTATGCAGCCTCTGCGTCTTGAGCCACTCGCGCAGGCGGAGAAGTGCTTTGTCGGGCCGGCCGCGCATCGTGCAGAAAGCGAAAAAGGCGTCGCTCGGTCCGAACCCGAGTGGAGCGATCAATCTTTCCTTCGATAACTCGCGCTCGACCAGTAACGCAGGCGCGATGGCCACGCCAAGACCGGCGGCCGCCGCTTCCAGAAGCAAGGACAAGTGGTCAAACCGACGACCACTCGCAAACAGTGCTGGATCCACGCCATTCCGAGCCGCCCACTCCGCCCACGCGTGGGGACGCGAAGTCGTATGCAGGAGCGGCTGACCTATGAGATCTGCCGGCGTCGCAATGTCATGAGGCCAGTCCGGCGCGCAGACAGGACCGACGGTTTCTTCGAAGAGGGTCGCGGCCTCGACATCCGCCGGCCACGTTCGATCACTGACGATCAGGCAATCGACGCCATGCCGCTGCAGATCGTCCATCGACGTACTCGTCTGCAAGCGGACCCGGATGTCCAGATTGGCCGCCTCGAACCGCTCGAGCCGCGGAATAAGCCAGTTCGACAGGAAGCTGCCCGGAGCGCCCAGCACGATTTCGGCTATCGGCGCGTGCTGCGCGATTTCCGCACAACGGGTCTCCAGCAGCGTAAAAATCTGGTCGGCGGCCTGCTTCAGGCTCTGCCCTTCATCGGTCAACCGCACGCCGCCCGCGTGGCGCACAAACAGGGATTTGCCGAGCCACTCCTCCAGTTGGCGAACTTGATGGCTCACGGCGCTGTGGGTCACGTGCAGTTCCTGCGCGGCGGCCGAGATGCTGAACTGCCGGGCGGCTGCGTCAAAGGCGCGAAGCGCGTTGAGCGGGGGAAGTCGGCGCATGCGGTTTGGACGTCGATTTAACTCACAGCATTGTGCACAAATTTATCGCTACCCGTGGAACGTCGCCGAACTTACATTAAGGCCGCGTCAACGAATAGTTCATCGCATCCGCGAGACATAAGGAGCTCAAATGACAGATACAAACATCCCGCTCGCAAACAGCAAGGTTCTCTACGAAACCTTGCTGACAGAGGAAGACTACAGCGTCTCCAGGACCACGGTCCGCGCCGGCGGCGAAACGCAATGGCACTTCCATACGACCGTGCGTGACCGCTTTGTCGTCGTTCGAGGCGTGTTGACCGTCGAAAAGAAAATCGGCGATCTGATCGACAGAACCCAAGTCTTCGATCATCACACGGTCGAACCGGGTGTCATGCATCACGTCAGGAATGAGACGGCCGACGACGTGGTGTACATCATGATTCAGTCCGGAGGCGCCCGCGACATCGTGCTCGCTCAAACGTGAGTCGGTTGAGTCTGATCACGGAGTTGGTCGGAACCAAAGATGCCCTGACGTCCCAGCAGTAGTGCACTGAACGTCGTCAGGCGATGCGACCTCGATATCAATCAGCGGCATCGAGCGGCTCGGAGGTCGACAGCCACCAACCGTCCCCCACGAACCACGCAGATTGGTCCGCGGGAGTTTTTCGCCTCAGCGACTTGACGGCATCGTGAGTATTTGATTCGAACGCGTTGACCAAAGATTCCCCGGTCGCATCATCGCGAGCGCCGATGCATTCGATGAACGTCGCCGGGCAAATGAACTTTGCCGCGTATGAGTCTGCGGCGACGCGTGTCACAAGCAGCATGCCGCCCAGACCGCGGTTCGGCGTCAATGGGAAGATCAGACGGCCGCCTTCATTGAGTGCTTCGATCCAGCCATTCAATGGGTGCGTCGCGCCCGCGCTCACGTAAATCAGATCCGATCGCGGCAGCACCGCATCAGCTCCGCTTTCATCCAGCACCCGAACGTGCGCCAGATGAGCAAGGTTCGACGTCGCATGCGCACCGAGCCCCGGGTTAATCTCATAAGCGGTTACGCGCCCGGCTTCCCCGGTGAGAAGCGCGAGAAGTGCCGTGTAATAGCCGGTTCCCGAACCAATGTGTGTGATGGTCTCGCCCGGCGAGATGGCCGCAGCGTCCAGACAGCGTGCATGGAGGCTCGGCTCGCCGTTGTTGATGCCTTGATCGGTCTTGAGCCCGATTAGAATGTCCTGATAGAGAACGGCAGGGTCGGACGTGTCGGTCGAGACGTATCCCGTCAGCGTGTAAGCGTTCCATGGACCGGGGCCCAGGTACTTTTCCCTTTCGACCATCGCAAATGCGTCCTGGATTCTCGGGTCTCTGCACGCGCCTTTCGCTGTTATATATCGCGCATAAAATGCGCGAAGCGCTTCTACGTTCGTCATCGACCGCTTCTCCTTGAATGGACAAAGTCATCGTAGCAGGTAAAGTCGAGCGGAATGATCGGTTGGCAACGACCCAGTCCGCGATCTCGAAGGCCGAAATTGGTAAGGATTGTTGGACGCCTGCCCGCCGGCACCGGGGTAGTCACACGCCTGCGGTGTAGGGCAGGCGTCCAACAATCCTTAACAGTATCAGACGTGGCCACTTTTCCGGGAGTCGAATACAGTCATTGCGAGTCCCGCGCTGATTTTGCGATCAGGCGTCAAGACCGTTGAACAATTGAGCAATGAAACCTGGTTGACAAGCGAAACCCGTCCGGGCGACTGGGAAGCATGGGTCAAAGCCGCGGGATGCCCCACGCTTCGAGCCAATCGCACGTTAAGGTTCGATCATTTTTTTGTGACGCTGCAAGCCGTGTCCGACGCATTAGGTTTCGGCATCGGACCATTTCCAACGCTCGAGGCCGATTGTGCAAGCGGCCGGCTGCAGACGCCGTTTCCTGAACTGCGGTCGTTAGGGTCTACTTACTACGCGTTGATCTCGCATGACGCTGACAAACCGATTCATATGCGGGCGTTCATCGACTGGCTGCAATCAGTTAGTGCGGACATCGAAACATCGCCTGGTTCTTAAGGCGCGAACCGCTCGGGCGGTGAATTGGAATGTGAAATGTTGAGCGGGTGTTCTGAGCATGCGACCGGCGCACAGCCCGCTTGACAAGGCGCCGGCGAGCACCGGATGCATGCACAAATACTGGTTTGCCTTCCGAACGCACTGCTATGATTAGATGTACTGTGCGGTACAGCGGCTTTCACGCCTTCCCTGGTCGCAACAACCTGCGTTCCGCGCACCGGCTTTCCACGAACCACGTTTCGGGAGCGGTCATGTTGCGTCAATCATCCAGACTGGCAAGCGAGTCGCCATTGACATCACGCAAGGGGCTGCCCTTCACATTGGGGTTTGCCGGCGCACCGCTTGCCGCGTATCGGTCCCGGCATTTCACGCGGACGCTTGCACTACCGGTGCCGCTCGCGATCGCCATGTGGTGCATGCCGGTAGCCCACGCGGCCGGACCGCTGCCACAGAATGGCAGCTTCGTCCAGGGCCAGGGCGCGATCAGCGGCGGCCCCGGTTCGCTCACGATCAACCAGTCCTCGTCCCGTGGCGTGATCGATTGGCACAGCTTCTCGATCGGCACAGGCAACACGGTCACCTTTGACAATGGCTCGGGCACGACACTCAATCGGGTGACCGGCGGCTCGCCTTCGGCAATTCTCGGGAATCTGAAGGCAACGGGCAGCGTGTATTTGGTCAACCCTCAAGGCATTCTGGTCGGTCGGACCGGCGTAATTAGCACGGGCGGTCGATTCGTGGCTTCAACACTCGATCTGTCCGATACCGCAATCATGAATGGCGGGACGCTCGTGCTCGCGGGGTCATCGAATGGGCAGGTGGTGAATCTCGGCAAGATCAGTTCCAGTGGCGGCGATATCTTTCTTATCGCGCACGATGCCGTAGTGAACGGAGGTTCGGTCAGCGCACCGAACGGCACGGCCGAATACGTCGTGGGAAAGCAAGTGGTGCTGTACGAGTCGGCGAGCAGCCGCCAGGTATTCGTGCAGATCAGCAGCAAAGGCACGGTAGTTGATCGCGGTATCACGCAGGCCGCGCAGATCAACCTCGAAGCAGCAGACGGTAATATCTATGCGCTTGCCGGGAGTGGCTCGCGCATCCGCGCGACTGGCACGGCGATGCGCGACGGCCACATCTGGCTGGTTGCCGACAATGGTCACGTCACACAGCAGGGAACGATAGCGGCAACAAACGTCGATGGTAGCGGCGGCACCGTGGATACACTCGCCAACACGCTCGCGTTGCAAAGCGGCGCGGCAGTGCAAGCGGGACTTTGGAACGTATCGACGCCGAATTTCACCGTCGACAGCGCCACGGCCGGCGCTTTCATGCGCAGCCTGAACGCCGGAACGTCCGTCGATGCCATTGCGACCGGCACCAATGGCGCAAGCGGCGACCTGACCGTTGGTTCGAATCTGGAGTGGCAAGGGCCAGCGTCGTTATCGCTCGGGGCTTTTCGCAACGTGACAATTGCGCCGGCGACGACACTTAAAAACACCGGCAGCGGCAACCTGAGCTTGCGCGCGGACGCGGCGGGCATCGACAACGCCGGCAGCGTGGCCAACCAGGGCATGGTCGACTGGTCGAGCAGCACTGGTTTCGTAAGGTCGTTCTATGACATGAATGGCAGCTACAGCCCTGGCACCATCCTCGCCAACAGCGCGTGGAAAGCCGGTCCGTACAGCGGTTTGTTGACGCAGCTTACCGCCTACAAGCTTGTCAATTCACTTGGCGACCTGAGAAGTGTTGCCAGCGATCTGGCCGGCAACTACGCGTTGGGAAAGGATATCGACGCCAGTGCGACGAGCGACGGCTCCTACGTTCCACTCGGCGACATCAACACGCCGTTTACCGGGCAATTCGATGGGCAAAGCAAGACGGTGAGTTCGCTGACTCTTGGGCGGCTGGTGGCTGGCGACCCGGCTAGCGACGGCCCGGGGGCAATGGGCATGTTCGGCGTCATTGGCGAGAAGGGGGTGGTGCGCGACCTGAGCGTGAACGGCAATGGCCATCTGGGTCCCTCTGTGAGGGCCTATGTCGGGCTGCTCGCGGGCGCCAACTACGGAACGGTCGTCCGCGGCAGCGCATCGGGCAACCTCAATATTGGCGACGCGGGACCTGCGCAACCGACGAACGTCGATGAAACGACTGCCGGCGGACTCGTGGGCGGCAATTTCGGCACCATCCTGCGCTCGTCGAGCGCGGTCGTCGCTACCACAGGCGGAATGCTCGGCGGTCTCGTCGGCGAAAACGTGGGCGCAATCATTCAGTCGTACTCCACTGGTGCACTAACGTCGTTGGGCTATACGAACGAGGGCGCAGGTGGCCTTGTCGGCTACAACCTGGGATCGATCACGCAGTCGTATTCGACAAGCCCTACCCTGCTTCAGGGCTACTGCCGCGGGAGCGCCGGCACGCCATGTGGCGGCGCGGGACTCGTCGTCGTCAACGAAGGGACCATCAGCCAGTCGTTTGCGACGGGCCTCGTCACGCAGCCGTTCTATCAGCCTATAGGGATTGCAAGGACGAATCTCGGCACGATCACAAACGACGTCTACTGGAACAAAGACACGACGGCAGCTACGGTTGGCACCGTGTATGGCACGCCCATACCGGCATCCAGCGGGCTCACGACCGCTCAGATGAGCACGCCCGCATCATTTGTGTCTTATGACTTCGGTCCTGCAGGCGTATGGGCGATGCCTGGTGGAGCGACGCATCCGGTCCTGCGCTGGCAGACCGGCCAATGACGTTACCGCCCCGCGCCGTTGCGATGGCTCCGACGCGGGAGCGGCAGGCAAAACTTCACGACAATTTCTTTCTCGGACGTCATTGACATTCCGGTTTACGCTATGCCTTCCCGCTCAAGTTGCTGAGGCCCGTATTGGACGAACTCCGCGCATTATCCATATTCATTCGAACAGCCGAATGCGGTAGTTTTAATAAGGCCGCACACGCGCATGGCGTGACGCCTCAAGCTGTCAGCAAAACCGTTCGGCAACTCGAACAACATCTTGGCGTGCGACTCTTTCATCGGACCACGCGCAGAAGTTCGCTTACCGAAGAAGGATCGCGATTGCTGGAATCCGTCCGCGAAAGCATGGATGGATTGCGCACCGCGATGGATCGCGTCAAGGACGCGGCGCACGAAAACGAAGGACTTATCCGCATCAGCGCGGGCGGTGCGGTAGGCCGCAGAGTCCTGATTCCCCTGCTTGCTGCATTCAGCAAGATCTACCCGGGCGTCACCTTTGATCTCGTACTTGAAGATCGCGCAACGGACGTGGTCGCCGACCGGATCGATCTTGGCTTCAAGGCCGGCAATGCGCCTACTGCGCAGGTTGTGTCGCGTCGCCTTTTCGCGGTTCAGTTGCTCGCTTGTGCTGCGCCTGCGTATCTCAAGGACTATCCGACGCCGACACGCATTGATGATCTGTCCGGTCATCGGTGTATGGGATACAGGCAGCCTGGCACGGGACACCCAATGCCATGGGAATTTCAGGTGCATTCGGAAACCATTTCGAAAGCGATGCCCTACGCCGTCTGCTGCAGCGACCCGGAAGCCGAGATGCAGGCCGTACTGGCAGGCATGGGTATTGGTCAGATCGACAGCATCAACGCGACGCCGTTTCTGGTATCAGGCGAGCTTGTCCCCTTGCTGGTCCGCTACACGAGTGCGCGTATGGGCCTGTATCTCTACTACGCGCAGCGCGCCGATATGCCAGGCCGTGTACGTCGCTTCATCGACTTTACAGTCGAGCGGCTGCAAAGCAGTCAGACATTCAGCGTTCCTGTTCCCGAGTTACATGCAATGGCAAAGCGCCAGAGAACAGGAAACTGAAGTTGCGAGCGGCACGCCTGCCGCGTGCGGTACGGCGGCGTCGCTGATTCGTATCGCACCCTTCACACCATCATCAACTTTTGGTTGTGAATCAAACACTTTCGCGCTCTCTACTGCAGACGAGCCGCACTGCTCACAATAGCCTCACATTCTCAAACGAACAGGGGCTCAACAATGAATACCATATCTCTCGTGACCGGCGGCAGCCGTGGTCTTGGCCGAAGTGCCGCGCTGAATATTGCCCGCAAAGGTGGTGATGTCGTCCTCACGTATCTCGGCAATCGCGAAGCGGCTGACGCCACCGTTGCAGACATCGCCGCGCTCGGTCGCAAAGCAATCGCCCTCCAGCTCGACACAGGAAAAGTCGCAGACTTCACAGGTTTCGCAGATCGACTTCGCGAAACACTGCGGACCTGGCAACGCGATAGCTTCGATCATCTGGTGAACAACGCGGGACATGGCGAGGTCGCATCAATCGAAGAAACCACCGAGGCGCAGTTCGATAAACTCGTCGACGTGCATTTCAAGGGCGTCTTTTTTCTCACTCAAACGCTTCTCCCATTGCTCGCGGACGGCGGCCGTATAGTGAACCTCTCGACGGGACTGACGCGAGTTTCGGCGCCCGGCTGGTCCGCCTACGCGGCTGTAAAGGGCGCGGTTGAAATCCTGACTGTCTACATGGCAAGAGAACTGGGCTCGCGCAGAATTGCCGTCAACGTAGTCGCTCCCGGTGCGATTGAAACTGATTTCTTCGGCGGTGCCGTGCGCGATACACCGGAGTTCAATAAGTTTTTCGCGGGCATGACCGCGCTCGGCCGCGTGGGCGTGCCGGATGACGTGGGACCGATGATTGCAAGCTTGCTCGACAACGACAACCGCTGGGTGAATGCACAGCGAATCGAAGTCTCGGGTGGCCAAGGCATCTGAGCGTCGCGTTGACCATCGGGTGGGCGCCCCCGGGTCTCGTGCGAGCCATCCGATGGCGAGGCTATTTTGTTCTGCCGGGTCGGCGCATCCGATTGCGGCAAGGCTATTTATGGAAGCAAGGGTCGCTTGCTTACTGCCGTCCAGCTTGCTCGAGAACCAGTGCCTAGGCGGCAAATGGCGTTTTCCTACGCCAATCGGAGATCCCACAACACACCGAGTACGTGTTGCGTGGAACGTTCGACGTATCCCGCACGATGTGCAACGCCGAGGCGACGCCACAACGCAGGGCGCAGCGCATGCATGGCAATGCGCCGGTCGGGCAAAGGCGTAGTGGCTTCATGAGGCAATAGCGCTGCCCCGTAACCCGCCGCGACCAGGCTCTTGATTGCGTCGTTGTAGTTGAGCTGGATGCGTGGCGCAGGGTGGTGACCGCCGGTCGCAAACCACTCCGCAGTCAGACGCGAGAGACGCGTGGTGGAGTCGTTGAGAATGAGCGGCTGAGCCGCGAGCCACTTGGGCGTGATGCGAGCCGGACATTGCCAATGTGCCGGCACGAAGGCCATGACGGGGTCGCGACGCCAAGGCTTTATTGTGAGCCCCGCAATCGGGGGTTGAGGCAGAGCAACGAGCCCGACATCCAGCGTTCCGTCCGCTAGTCGGGACAGCGTTTCATGCGATGTGAGCACTGCAACTTGGATGTCTATAGCCGGATGGTGCTGACGCAGCACCTCGAGCGCTTGCGGCAACAGGTGCGCGATTGCGCCGGTCGACGCACCGAGCCA
>NZ_JBSIPA010000010.1:0-41733 GCF_053574605.1 Caballeronia sp. M23-90
TCGCATGGGGCGCCGCCTACGTTGCGTTCGCTGACCGTAGGTGGCGAAGCCACATCGCGCGAGGCCTTCGCACTGATGCGCCGCGCGTTTCCGAACGCACGCATCGTGAACGGTTATGGCCCGACCGAAACCGTCATCACGCCGATGCTCTGGATGTTCAATCCCGGCGATGATCCCGCGAAACTCGCCGACAGCGCATACCTTCCGATCGGCACGCTCGTTGGCGCCCGCACCGCCCATGTCCTGGATGCACGCCTGAACCCGCTGCCGGTTGGGGTGATCGGCGAGTTGTATCTGGGGGGAGAGGGCGTTGGAGTTGCACGCGGATATCTCGACCGGCCTGCGATGACGGCGGAGCGGTTCCTGCCGGATCCGTTCGGTGTTCCGGGCGCTCGGTTGTATAGAACAGGGGACCTGGTGAAGCGACGTGCCGATGGCGTGTTCGATTTCATCGGCCGCGTGGATCATCAGGTGAAGCTTCGTGGCTTGCGTATCGAGCTTGGCGAGATCGAAGCGCAACTTGCCGCGCATGATGATGTGCGCGAGGCAGTAGCGGTAGTGAACGGCAAGGGCGCTCAGGCTGCGCTGGTGGCATACGTCGAACTGACCGACGAGGCGCGCAAACGGTCCACACGCGCCGATGCCGCCGAGCTCGACGCGCATCTGCGTCACACGTTGCCGGACTATATGGTGCCGGCGTTCATTGTCGTGCTCGATGCGTTGCCGCGTAATGCCAACAGCAAGGTCGATCGCGCCGCGTTGCCCGAACCACAGCGTGTGCAGCGCGCCTATGAAGCGCCTTCGGATGCTTTGGAAGTCGCGCTGGCGAGGATATGGCGCGAAGTGCTTGGCGCGGAAACGGTAAAACGTGTTGGTCGCGCAGATCATTTCTTCGAACTCGGTGGTCATTCGCTCGCGGCCGTGCGGGTTGCGACTTGCGTCGCCGAGCAGCTTGGACGGGACGTGCCGGTGCGCACGCTTTTCGAGGCGCCGGTTTTGTCGCAATACGCCCAACGTGTCGCGCTTTCCAGACGTGTGGACGCGATGCTCGACGGATCGGTTGGACAACAACCGACCCCCGATGCCAACGGCATCTTGCCACTGTCAGCCGCGCAGCTCGGATTGTGGTTCCTGTGGCGTTCGCAGCCGGACAGCGCCGCTTACAACATCCCCATCGCGTTGCGCCTGCGCGGCACGCTTTCCGCCAATGCACTGCGTGAAGCGTTTGCGCAAGCTGCGGCGCGGCATCCTGCGCTGCGCACGCGTCTTGTGGAACGAACGGGCGGGCATCCGGGTCAGCGTATCGAAGGGTCCTGTCCGGTTGAACTCCGTGTGATCGATCTCTCGAACGAACCGTCGCGTGTTGCGCGTGCGAACGAGCTCACGGACGAGGACGCATTGACGCCGTTTGACCTGCTTGAATCATCGCCGCTTTGGCGTGTCCGGCTTCTGCGACTTGCCGAAGATGATCATGTCCTGTCGCTCGTGATTCATCACATTGTCTCGGACGGACAATCGATCGACCTCTGGCTCGAGGAAGTCCGCTCAACGTACGTCGGGGTGATATCGGGTTCGCCTGTTGCGCGCGCCTTGCCGATGCAGCCAATTCTTCCCCTGTCTGCGCCGCAATCACGCATTGCGTTCTGGCGCGATGCGCTCGGAACGCTGGACATCGGCTCATCAAGCATCCTGCCGGCGCCCCCATCAGGCCGCGCGATGCAACCGCGCTGGACAGCGAGCCGTATCGCGTTCGAATTCAATGAAACGCTCATACGCCGAGCCCGCGCGATGTCCGTGGAAGCACACGCGACGCTGCCCATGCTGCTGCACGCCGCGCTCAATGTGGCGTTATACCGGCTGACGGGCGTGTCCGATCAACCCATCGGCGTGCTTTCTTCAACCCGCGAGCATTCCGGCGATGCCGCGCGTCACGCGCTTGGCCTCTTCATCAACGCGGTGGTCGTTCGCACGCAACTCGCGGAACGCGATACGCCGGCGACCATCCTCAATGCAGTGCGCGACGCAGCGCTTGCGGCTTACGCGCATGCAGATACGCCTTTCGCCGACGTCGTCGCGGCGTTGCGCGCACCGCGCGAAGGTCTGACGAATCCGCTCTTCCAGGTGATGTTCAACTACTTGCGCCCGGCTGCAACGATCGCGCGGAGCTGGGCGGGCCTTTCGCTCGAGGGGTTCAACGACGTCCGGCACCATGTGGTCTTCGAGCTGGAGCTGGATATTGTCGAACATCGCGATGGACGCGTGACGGGTGCGTTCTCATACGCAAATGAACTGGTCGATGCAACATTCGCCAAGGCGCTGGCGCAAGAGTATCTCGACGTGGTGACGAAGTTCGTCGACGCTCCGAGCGTTGCCCTGGACGCGGCGAACCCGCGATTCAAAGCGACATCGAGCGTACCCGAACCATTCACGCTGGATGCCGAGGCCGCTTCGACAGCACACACGCTCGAACATCTCTGGCGCGACGTTTTCAACGGGCCGCCGCTGTCCCACGACGACAACCTCTTCGAAGCCGGAGCGACCTCGTTCGATGTCGTGCGGTTTATCGATGCAACCCGTGCAGCCGGTTTCGCACTGACCATTCGCGATGTCTTCGAAGCGCTCAGCATTGCAGGCCTTGCTTCGAAGGTGGCGTCGAACGTGGAATTGCGCGAACCGTGACCGATCAACTCAACCGCCGCGCGCCTTTTCAACGCGCCACCGCAAACCGATAAGGGACCTGAGACATGCAGAGAGACACCGTATTCGATCTGATCGGCGTCGGCTTCGGACCGTCGAATCTTTCACTGGCCGTGCGTCTTGCCGAAGAGGCCGCCACGTCACGGCTTGCGCATTGTTTTATTGAACGGCAGCCCGAGTTCGGCTGGCATCGAGGCATGCTGCTCGACGACTGCCGCATGCAGATTTCCTTCCTCAAGGATCTCGTCACGCAACGCGATCCAAAAAGCCGCTTCACATTCATCAACTATCTGTTCGAACGCGGCCGTCTCAACGACTTCGTGAACCTCAAGAGCTTCTATCCGACTCGCGTGGAGTTTCACGACTATCTGCGCTGGGTCGCCGATGCCTTCGAAGAGCGGCTGCATTACGGCGAAACCGTTACATCGATCGAACCGGTTCATAGCCCGGGAAGCAGCAAGGAAATCGGCGTGCTGCGCGTTTCGTCGTGCGATCGGGAAGGCCGCGAATGGCAGCGCGTCACGCGGGCGTTGTCCGTGGGTATCGGCGGAGCGGCGCAGCTTCCCGAGGCGTTCGCGGCGCTCGGCAGCCACAACGTGATCCATTCATCGACTTATCTGACATCGATCGACCGCGTGGTCGGCAAGGCCACCGATGCGCCCCGCAAACGCGTCGCGGTGATCGGCGGCGGACAGAGCGCCGCCGAAGTATTCGTGGATATGTCGCGGCGTTTTCGGCATGTCGATGCGAGCCTGGTGATCCGCTCGGGCGCGCTCAAGCCCGCCGACGATACCCCCTTCGTCAACGAGATCTTCAACCCTGCCTACACGGACGTGGTTTACGGGCAGTCGAAAGATGGCCGCCGTTCGCTGATCGAGCGGTTTCGCGATACCAATTATGCGGTCGTCGACCGGCCTTTGATCGAACAGATCTACGAGATGCTTTACCTGCAAAACGTCTCCGACGATCTCCGTCACCGCCTGCTTGCGAACACCGGGATCGAAGCGGCTGTACGCGCGACGAACGGCCAGATCGAACTGACGTTACGCGACAACCTGACAGGACTTGCGCGCGCCGAACGCTTCGATGCGCTCGTACTCGCGACGGGCTACAGGCGCGACACGCATATCGCATTACTTGATGGTCTTGCACCGCATCTCGGCGATGCACTCGTGAAAGGCGACGTCAAACGCGACTACCGGCTTGCCACGCCGGAGCATTTCAAACCACGTATTTATTTGCAAGGCTGCTGTGAAGACAGCCACGGATTGTCCGACACGCTGTTGTCAGTTCTGGCACTGCGTTCGGATGAGATTGTCGCGTCGCTCGCCGAGCACGCGGCACGGGACCGGCCGGCCAGCCGGATTCCAGCCCAACAAAAAAACGGGATGAGCGACGGCCGCATGGCTATCGCTCTTTGATAAAACCGCGGCCACGAGAAAAGGCCGCATTGTGATTTGGAGCGACGGAAATGGAGTGGGCAACAGGGACGCGTCGGAGTGCGATCGCGGCAGCGACGGGCATCGCATTCTACGCAGCGGCGGCCGGATATGCGCACGCCCAGGCAGCAGCCCAGGGTACGCAGACCCAGGGCGCACAGCCGGATAGCAAGACACAACAAGGCGCAACGCCGGGCAACACCTTGCCTGCGATAACGGTCAATGCGGGATCAGAAGGAGACGGCACGGTCGGGCTCGTGGCAAAACGCAGCGCGACGGGCACGAAGACCGATACGCCGATCAACGAGATCCCGCAGACCATCAACGTGATCACGGCCGCGCAGATGGAGCAGACCGGCGCGACCAGCATCAATGAAGCCTTGCGTTATACGCCTGGGTTTTCATCGTATGGAGCGGATGTTCGATCGGACTGGTACTCGGCGTTGCGGGGCTTCACGCCAAGCGTGTTCCAGGATGGGCTGCAGGTTCCCAACACGCTCAACCTGGCGAGCTGGCGCGTCGATCCCTACATGATCGACAGCATCACGATCCTGCGCGGGCCGACATCGGTGCTGTACGGGCAGGGCGATCCGGGTGCGATCGTGGACATTCAGAGCAAGCTCGCGAACGGCGAACGCGTGCGTCAGGTCGAGATGCAACTCGGCGACTACGCACGCAAGCAGATTGCGTTCGACATTGGAGACAAGATCGACAAGGACGGAACCTTGTCGTATCGGTTCGTTGGTGTAGGACGTGACGGCAACTCGCTGACGGGTCCGCATGCGGAACAACGCGTATCGTTCGCGCCTTCAATCAAATGGCAGCCGACCGCAAGTACATCGCTCACGATTGCGGCGAGCTATTTGCAG
This sequence comes from Caballeronia sp. M23-90, assembly GCF_053574605.1. Classification (NCBI taxonomy): domain Bacteria; kingdom Pseudomonadati; phylum Pseudomonadota; class Betaproteobacteria; order Burkholderiales; family Burkholderiaceae; genus Caballeronia; species Caballeronia sp. M23-90. The sequence continues at coordinate 5,006 of NZ_JBSIPA010000010.1, forward strand.
GATTGGGGCGACGCATCGAACAACTTCCTGCCCGCCGAAGGCACCGTCCTGCCCAATCCCAACGGCAAGATCTCACCGGACCTGTACACGGGCGATCCAAAGTATTCGTACTACCGCAAGAAAGAATGGTCGGTGGGTTATCAGTTCGAGCACAAGTTCGATCCCATCTGGACGTTCCGCCAGAACGTGCGCTGGATGCACCTGTCGCTCGATCAGGGCGCGGTATGGGGCGCCGGACTCGATGCCAGCGACCCGACGCAGCAGACCATGTCGCGTTACGCCGGCTTGTTCCAGCCGAACTACAGCCGCTTCGATGTCGACAATCAGGCGCAAGCGCGTTTTGGCACCGGTCCGGTCGAGCACACGCTTCTGCTCGGTTTTGAATACAACCGCCAGAACACCACAGACAGCGAATGGCTTGCGCAAGGGCCAAGCCTGAACATGTACAACCCGGTTTATACGCCGGTATCGACCGCGATCTTCGCCGGTCCCGATTCGTACGGGCAAACCAATACGCGTTCATCGATGGACAGCTTCGGCGTCTATGCGCAGGACCAGATCAAGTGGCAGCGCTGGGTGCTGACGCTCGGCGGCCGTCAGGACTGGAGCAACACGAAGCAGGACGACCTGGTCGCAGGTACGCAGTTCAAGCAGGACGATCATGCGTTCTCGGGACGCGCGGGGCTGGTGTTCCTCGGCGACTACGGACTGTCGCCTTACGTCAATTACGCGACATCGTTCAATCCTACGGTTGGCGTGAAGTTGGCCGGCGGCGGCCTGGCTGAACCCACGAAGGGCAAGCAGATCGAAGCGGGTCTGCGCTGGCAGCCGCCGAGCAAAAACCTGATGCTCAACGCAGCGGTCTACCAGATCAACCAGACCAACGTCCTCACGCCTGATCCAACCGATCCGACCAATACGTTTTCGATTCAGACGGGCGAAGTGCGTTCGCGCGGTATCGAGTTGAGCGCAGTCGGCAAGGTGACGCGCAATGTATCGGTGATCGCGGCATACGTGTATCAGGATGTGAAGAACATCAAGGCCAACGACGACTCGCTCAACAAGTGGCCGGTGTCGATTCCGTTGCCGCGCCAGATGGCTTCGCTCTGGGGCGACTGGACTTGGCATACGGGTCCGCTCGCGGGTCTCGGTCTTGGCGCGGGTATCAGGTATCAAAGCGGACTGGCGGGCGCCTACGACAACTCGCTCTACGTGCCGAGCTACACCGTGTACGACGCCGCGATCCACTACGACACGCGTAACTGGCGCTTCGCGGTCAATGCGCAGAACATCTTCAACCGCACGTTCGTCAGCGGTTGCCAGTCGACATCGACGTGCTTCTACGGCAACCCGCGCACCGTGGTGGCGACCGCGAGATACGACTGGTAAGCAAGGTTCGATCTTCACGTGTTGAGCAGGAGCGCGCGGTGCATCCGGACCGCGCGTTTGCAGCTAATCTCCCGATCTTCAATCCAACGTCATGTCGAAGAAGAAACTCGTTTATATCCTGTCGCTGAGGAACGCTGCCGCAGACCGTGCGGGGCAGCAGATCGAATACAAGGGCGGTCTTCGATACATGAAGTCGCCGCTCGAATTCCTGGTTGACCGCCTGAACACTACCCCGCTCGGCGATGACTACTCGCTGGAGGGCGTGATCTACGACGACGATGAAGGCTCGCCCGCGGATCGCGAAAAGCTCAGGCACTACGGCTTTTCGTGCCAGCCGGGCAAGCAGTGGATTCATCCAGCCGATTTACGTGTGCATGGAAAAGAGGTCAACAACCTGCTGCACGCAATTCCATCCACTTACAGGCGACTCGCGCGGAACGCGCCTGAACGCGTGCCGCAAAAAAGCGCGTTCGAGCATCGCTTGCTTGAAAAGCTGCTCGAACTCGAAGCGGATTGTGTCGTGCTCGACGGACTGCTCGTGATCCTCGATGAACTCGTGCGTCCCGGTGCGGTGTTTCACCGGCGGATTGCGAACATTCATCCGGGCGTGACGCGCCTCGATTCGCCTTATGAACGTCGTGGTGCTTACGCGACGCTCGACGCGCTGCATGGCGCCCGCGGCGAAAAGGTGATCGACTGGAACACGATGCAGACCCAACCCGTCGCACCGGTGAACGTGACGGGGGCGTCGTTTCATTACGTCGATAACGGCATCGACTCCGGCGAAGTGATCTTCGACGTGCTGAAGACCCCCATTCATGCAGACGACACCATCCTTGAGCTGCGCTGGAACAATTTCAACCTGAGCCTTTTCCCCGCGCTGGAAGGCGGCCTTTCCGCGATGGCGGATCGCTTCACGAAGGTGGCGCTTTGACCGCGCGACCCGTGCATCCGCGCCACCCTCTGCACCTGACACGCCAAACGCCGGAGATACGACGATGAACGTTCCTTATCATCCTGAAGTGATGGACGCCGAAAGCGCCATTGCCGATTGCACATTCACCGGATGGCACGCGGAGCTTGCGCCTGAAGCGTTATTACCGGCGCTTGGAGAACTCTTCTGCGGGGAGCCTTCGCGTCAAGGCGCGACTATCGCACTGTTCGTAGCCAAGGCAGACGCCCGGGCGCTCGACGCGTTCACCGCCCGCGCGATTGCCGAAGGCGTGATCGATAGCGTCCAATCCTTCGATGACCATGTCCTGCTCACGACATCACGCTGGACTTTCTGGCAGCAACCGCGCCCGTGGCTGAAGGCAACTGCCTCGGGCGCCATGCCATCGACCTACACCGTAACGCAGGATCGTCGTCATCCGGTGCGCCCGCCGAATGCGAAAGGGACAATATACGAGCGTTATTTTCCGTTGATAGGCATGACGTTGAGCTTGCGCACGGTCGACCCGCAAGCCGACGCCGACGTCTTCAGCGAATGGATGAACCTCGATCGCGTTGCCTACTTCTGGGATCAGAAAGGCACGCGTGCGGAACATGCTGCGTATCTGGAAGAGCGGCTGGCGGACCCGCACGTGCATCCGATGATCGGTTATTTCGACGACAAACCTTTCGGGTATTTCGAGTTCTACTGGGCGAAGGAAGATCGCCTGGGGCCGTTCTACGATGCCGGCGATTTCGACCGCGGCCTGCATTTGCTTATAGGCGATGCGCAGTTCCAAAGCTCGGGCAAGCTCAAGGCTTGGTGGAGCGGGGTGCTGCACTACATGTTTATAGATGAACCTCGCACGCAGCGCCTGGTTGGCGAACCGCGTATCGATCATGTGCGGCATATCGCGTACATGCACAGGATGGGGTTTTATACGCTCAAGGAATTCGACTTCCCGCACAAGCGCGCCGCGCTCACGGTGCTGGAGCGGCAGACCTTCTTCGATACGTTCAAGTTCTGAGCACGGCTAGAACACGGCGATCATCACCACACCGATCGCCGCGAGCGCCGCGCCGCCAATGCGCAACCACGTGGCCGGCCGCACTTCGAATCCGAGCAAGCCGAAGTGATCCAGCAACACCGACGTGATAACCGCAGAAATCACCACGATGGTCGTGAACGTTGCCGAGCCGAGTTTTTTCGTGATGAGCAGCGTGCACATCAGGAACAACACGTTGCACAGGCCGCCGATGTACGCCCACCAAGGGACATCGGCGAGTTTCGAAATGCTTGTCTTCAGCGGGAAGCCGAGAAAGGGCATGGCGGCAAGCAGGCAGGCCGCACCGATTGCATAAACAATGAAAGCCGCGACTATCGGCGCCTGGATCGTCTTGAGCAGCGCCGAGTTGCTGCCCGACTGCAGCGGATTGGAGATGCCGGCAAGGATCGCAAAGAACGCAGGAAGCCATTGCATGGACGCACGCTCACTTGTCTGAGAGACGGGCATCGCGGAAGGCGTCCGGGCCCGATATGGGTTCGAGCATGATCGGCCGGTTCTCTGCCGCCGACCGGTAGATCGCTTCCATGATGCGCTGGTCCTGCAGACCTTCTTCGCCGGGTGTTCCCGGCGTGCGTCCAGTCAGCACGCATTCGGCCATGTGGTCCATTTCCGCGCCGAACTGGTTTTTCTCCTCCGACACACGTTCTTCCGATACCTCGACATCCTCGCGTGCGGCAGACCTGTGATTCACGTAAAGCCGGATGCCTTTGTACGAGAACGCCGGGTCGAGCTTGACCGTCGCGGTCTGGAAGTGAAGCCTCGCGTGCCGCGATTCATGTGCGTCGTAGGCCGCTGAAAAACGCCCGACGACGCCTGATGGAAACCGCATCTGCCACGCGACATTCTCTTCAATCTCGGTGAAACGTACATCACCCGGCGTGCTCCACACCCACGCCATCACTTCGACGGGTTCCTCACCCGTCACGAAGCGCGCGAAGTTCAGGCAGTAAAGTCCGATGTCAGGCAGTGAACCGCCGCCCGCGAGCTTCGCTTCGTGACGCCACTGGCTTGCGTCATCCTGTACCTGACCGTTGTGCGCCTCAATGATCTTGAGCTTGCCGAATTCACCCGAGCGCACCATTTTCGCGACGTCGCGATTGTGCGGTTCATATTGCAACCGGTAAGCGACCATCAACTTGACGCCGGCATCAGCGCAAGCTTCAACCATTTCGAGTGCCTCGGCCGACGTGTTGCTGAGAGGCTTCTCGCACAGCACGTGTTTGCCGATCCGCGCGGCCTGGATGACTTGCTCATGATGCATGCCGTTCGGCGTCACGATATAAACCGCCTGCACATCTGCATTGTGCGCAAGCTTGTCCCACTCGTCGTATGCGTAGACCGCGTCCGCCAGCACCCCGTATTGCGCTGCAATGCGCCGGCCTTTTTCCTTATCGCCGGTCATGACGGCGGCAAGCTTGCATAGCTTGCACGACGCAAGCGCCGGCAGGATGGAGTCCAGACTGAGACGGCCTAGCCCAATGACGGCAAATCCCACGCGTTGTCCGGGTGCAAGCGGTGGGTCTTCGGGCGATGCACGCCGCTCGCTTGCGGCAACGAACGGTGGGCGCGCTTCCGGGTGATCCTGATTCGGTACGGACATGTGTGCTCCACAAGTCGATATTCAGGTTGTGGCCCGGCGTGGCCAGGCATCAATGATTTCGTGCAGCACGGAGCATTCCCGCGAATTCGCGTGACGAATGTCGATCGACGAAACTTGAACAGGTATTTGAATCCGGCAGCGAATGCAGGAGAATGGCAGGCGTTGCTTCACATCCGATCGAACGACCACTGTCAGAAAAGAGGAATCCATGAGCCAGATGAAACCCATCGAATACGCAGATGCCGCGCCGGAAGTGAAGGCCGTCTACGACGATATCAAGGAGAAACGGGGCGTCCCGGACGTCAACAACTTCTGGAAGTTCATCGCGCAGCATCCGCCAACGCTTGCGCGGACCTGGGACAGCATCAAGGACGTGATGGCGCCGGGCGCGCTCGATCCGCTCGTGAAGGAGTTGCTGTACGTCGCGGTGAGCGTAACGAACAATTGCGGCTATTGCGTCGCGAGCCACACGGCCGCCGCGCGTCGCGCAGGCATGACCGATGAGATGTTCGGCGAGCTGATCGCCGTGGTCGGCATGGCCAACGAGACCAACAGGCTTGCGGTGGGATACCGCGTGCCTGTTGATCCTGCGTTCGAGTGAGATTCCGATGACCACCGGATGGCGTATGTCCTACGCTTCGGAGCGAGGATGCGGCGCGTCGTCGAATGCGCCCCACACCGACTGATCGAAATTCACCATCGACCCGGTCATCATCCCTGAGTCATCGCTCGCCAGGAATGCAACGGCCCGCGCAGCTTCCTCCGGCGCAATCAGCCTTCCGAAAGGTTGCCTGGCCGCGGCCTGTTCAAGCCAGTCATCGGCGGCGCCGTGATAGTCCCGCTGAATCCGGTCCTCGCCGTCCGACGCCATCCATCCGAGGTTCAGGCCGTTCACGCGAATGCGGTTGCGCAACAACGCATACGCGGTGTTTTGCGTGAGCGTGGCGAGCGCGCCCTTCGATGCGCAATACGCCGCAATGAACGGTTGTCCCGCCATGGCCGACATGGAGCCGATGTTCACTATCGCCCCTTGGATATGCTCGCGCCGCATGACCTTGACTGTCTCCTGCATCAGGAAGAACGGCGCGCGAACGTTGGTCGCGAACATCCGGTCGAAGAGTGCGGGATCGGTATCGAGGATCGTGCCGCGATCAGTCAACGCCGCCGCGTTGACCAGGATATCGATACGTCCAAAGCGCGCGTCTGCTGCCCCGATCACCGCGCGGCAATCTTCAACCTGCGATAAATCCGCCTGCACGTAATGCACATCCGCGCCACTAGCCGCGCTCAACTCGCGGGCCTTGAGCTCGCCCTTGTCATGCGAGCGCCCGCAGATCACCACGCCCGCCGCACCGTGCTCAACGAACAACGCAGCGACCGCCGCGCCGAGTCCCTGCGTGCCGCCCGTAACCACGGCCACCTTGCCATTGAACTGTCCCATCGATTTCGTCTCCGTTGTTGGTAGATCCTGCGTTGCGTCGGGTTCGCCCCCAGGCTTGCTCAGTGGAAACGATATTCCAAATATCGGAATGAAGAAGTATTCAGTGCGTGTCCTGTTTCGAATATTTCAGGCGATCACACAGGATGGGCCGAAACGCGTTGGCCTGCTTGCCAACGTGCTGGACCGCAACAAGTACGAAATCACAGCGTTCACCATCTCGAACGACTATGAAGGCATCGGTGTGCCGAGGCTTCGCCGCTTTGTCAGCGACACGCTCAAGAACCGCGAAGCAAACGGTTCCGCCGGCCACATCCATGAGCAATGGAGTTGCCCGACCGCACACGAAAGTGGTCCCGGTGCCGGTTCCAATCCAGCATCGGAAATAACATTATCCGGAATCGGTCGTTTTGCGCCGTGAAAGGCGTCTCTATACTTTGACGCTCGAGCTGCAGGCAATTCCGATTCCCGGACCCCGCGCGCACCAAACACCAGACAAGGAATGAAAGCATGACTTCAGCGCAGGGAGCTGCCTCGACATCTCGTCTCGATGCCGCATTGGCCGCCTTGCCGGCACTGGCGGAAAAGATCGGCGAAGACAGCGCTGCGCGAGAGTTGCGGCGCGAGCTTCCATTCGACGGTTTCGCGGTGTTTCGCAAGTCGGAGCTCGGCTTGCTGCGCATTCCGGTCGAATGGGGCGGCCTTGGCGGGTCGCTCGAGGACTTGTTCCAGGTGATCGCCACGATCGGCGCAAAAGAGTCTAACGTTGCGCACGCATTGCGCATTCACTATGACCTGACCGAGTCGCTGTTGCTCGCGCCGAGATCGGAATTCAACGACAAACAAATCGGCCGCGTACTCGAAGGCGCGATTTTCGGCGGCGCTTCAACCGAGCGCGGCACGTCCCGCCCGGGCGAGATCGGCACCGTGCTGAAACGCGATGGTGAACACTTCCGGGTGAGCGGCAAGAAATACTATTCGACGGGAACCGCGTTCTCCGACTTCGCGCGCATCAATGTGCAAAACGAAGAGAACGAACCGGTCAGTATCGTCATTCCGGTCAATCGGGAAGGCGTACAAGTGCTCGATGACTGGGACGGCATGGGCCAGCGGATGACCGCGAGCGGCAGCCTCGTTTTAATTAACGTCCAGGTGTTCGCACACGAAGTCATGAAGCGCGGTTACACCACGCTTGCGGGAAGACACGGCGGGGCGTTGCGGCAATTGCACCTGGTCGCGGTGGCTGCCGGCATCGTGCGCAATGTTGTAGCGGATGCCGAGAACTACGTACTCAATCATGGACGGCCGGTGCTGCACAGTCCGGCTGAATCAGCGCGCACGGATCACTTCATCCAGCAGGTCGTGGGCGACCTCGGGGCGCACAGTCACGCAATCGATGCACTCGTGCAACAGAACGCCCGCGTGCTCGATCGCTCGGCAAGTGCAATCCGCAATCAAGACGGTAACGCCGAAGAACGCGTGCTGCAAGGTGCGCTCGCCACCGCGAAGACGCAGATCGTGGTGAGCAAGCTGGCGTTGCACGCTGCAGAACGTCTGTTCGAGGCGGGCGGCGCATCGGCCACATAGCGCGTGCACAACTTCGATCGTCACTGGCGTAATCTGCGCACGATCTTCAGCCACAACCCGCTGCTGCACAAGGCGCGCGTGATCGGCAATTATCAGTTGAACGGCGACACGACCCATCTGACGGAAGGGCGCGTGTTCTGAACGATTTTCACGAAGGATCCATCGAGGAGATGCACGATGAGCGCAGCGCTGATTCCCAATACCGATGATATTGCCGTCACACCGTTATCCGCGCATATCGGGGCGGAGATTCATGGCGTCGACCTGACGCGGCCGCTCGGCTCCGGGCAGGTTGCTGCGATTCGTGCAGCGTTGCTCAAGTGGCGTGTCGTGTTCTTCCGCGAGCAATTCCTGACGCACGAACAGCACGTGGCGTTTTCAGCGCAGTTTGGAGCGCTGACGCTCGGGCATCCCGTATTCGGGCATGTCGATGGTCATCGCGAAATCTATTCCATCTCGAAGTTCAGGAAAGCAACGCGCTTTGAAGGGCCGTCGCTCCTGCGTCCGTGGACGGGCTGGCATACGGATGTCACTGCCGCGGTGAATCCGCCGTTTGCATCCATACTTCGAGGCGTGACCATTCCTCCATACGGTGGCGATACGCAATGGACCAATCTCGTGGTCGCGTACGAAAAATTGTCGGCGCCGCTGAGGGGTTTTATCGATGGCTTGCGCGGGATTCACAAGTTCACGGCGCCGGCGGGTGCAAGTGGAACCAATGCGTTCGAACAGGCAGTGAAAGAACGCACGCTGGTAAGCGAACATCCGCTCGTGCGCGTGCATCCGGAAACGGGCGAGCGTGTGCTTTACGTGAGTCCGAGCTTCCTGAAAAGCATTGTTGGCGTGACGCCCCGCGAAAGCCAGGCGATTCTCGAATTGCTCTGGGAACACGTGACGCGTCCGGAGTTTACGGTGCGCTTCAAGTGGGAGAAGGGCAGTGTCGCATTCTGGGACAACCGCTCGACCGCGCACCTCGCGCCTTCGGATATCTTCGATCTGGAATTTGACCGGCAGTTGTATCGAACGACGCTCGTTGGCGATGTTCCGGTCGGACCGGATGGCCGTGCTTCAGTAGCGCTGGAAGGATCGCCGGTCGATGCCGCTGCGGCGGTTGAACTCAACTGACAGATCTGACAGATGGCGGGCGGCGTCGGGCTTTCAATCCCGACCCCACCCGCAACGTTACACCGCGCCCACCGGCGCATTGAAATCCGCCAGGATATCGTCACGCAGTCGCACGAACGCGGGATCACTCTTCCGGCGCGGCCGCTCCAGCCCCACGTGCACCACCTTGCTTATTCTTCCAGGCCGCGCCTGCATCACCACGACGCGATCCGCCAGGAACACAGCCTCGTCAACATCGTGCGTCACGAGAACCATGGTGATGCGTTCGCTCTCCCAGATGCGTTGCAGCTCGTTTTGCATCCGGCTGCGGGTAAGCGCATCGAGCGCGCCGAAGGGTTCATCGAGTAGCAACAGCTTGGGACGATTCACGAGCCCGCGCGCAATCGATACCCGTTGCGCCATGCCGCCCGACAACTGATGCGGATGATGTCCTTCATACCCCTTCAGTCCAACCAGTTCGATATGCTCGGCCACGGCGCGGCGCTTTTCCTCTTTGCTGCGTCCCGAGTTCCTGAGCGCGACGGCAATGTTCTGTTCGACATTGAGCCATGGGAACAGCCGATGATCCTGGAACACGAGGCCACGCGCGAGGTCCGTGGTGCGTATGCGCTCCCCGCCGAATTCGATATTGCCGTCGAACTGGTCGTCGAGACCCGCGATCAGGCGCAGCAATGTGGACTTGCCACAACCGCTCGCGCCGACGATCGCGACGAATTCGCCGCTGCTCACGTTCAGGTCTATGCCATCCAGTACCGGCGGCACGTTGGTATCGCCCGCAAAACGCTTCGCTACACGATGCAGGTTGAGCTCATTCGCCCGGGTTGCGGCAAGAGTCGCCATAAGTTCGGAATCCATATGAAGTAAGAAACAGCGGGAATCAGGCGGTCGGATCGCGGAACCAGCGCCGCTGCACGGCACGCGCCAGAGAGTTCAACGCCCACCCGGTGATACCGATCACGATCACGCCGAAGACCACGAGATCCATGCGGAATTGTTCGCTGCCATCGACCAGCGTATTGCCAATGCCGCTGCCGGCAACCAGCAGATACTCGGCGCCGAGCGTCGCGAGCCACGAATAGATCAGCGCGAGATAGACGCCTGTGAAGATGGACGGCAAAGCCGCGGGGATCACGATGCGCGTCACCATTTGCCATTTGTTATAGCGAAACACGCGCCCTACATCGAGCAATTCGGGCGCGACCGCGCGAATGCCATCGCTCGTGTGCGCCACCACGGGCACAAGCGCTGCCAGCGACAAGAACACGACCTTGGCGAGATCGCCGAGACCGAACCAGACCGAGATCAGCGGGATCCACGCAAACAGGGAAACCTGTTTGAACGTATTGAAGCTCGGCCCGACAAGCCGGTTGGCAAAAGGCGACACGCCAAGCAATGCGCCCAGCGCAAGTCCAAGGCTTGCGCCGAGCGTAAATCCCGTCAATTCGCGCGCAAGCGATGCGGAAAGCGCGCGCCACAATGCGCCGGTTCTGACCTGATCGACCGCGGTATGCCAGACCTGCGCAGGCGAAGTCATCATGCCGTGTCCCGTCACCGTGTTGCGCGACAGATACCACCAGGCCGCGAAGGCCGCGACTGGAATGACCCAGCCGCGCCAACGGCCGTTGTTGCCCGAAGCATCGGCGCCGGTAATGGCGCCGGAGCCGGATTCGAGTTCAAGAGACAATGCAGACATAAGCCAGCTCCTTCATGCCAGCCGTGGCGGCGATAACCTGTTCTCGAGCAGCGTGAGCAACCGGTCTGCCGCATAACCGATCGCACCGACAATCAGCACCGAGGCAAGCACGAGATCCAGTTGAAACAACTGGCGCCCGTACACGATCAGATATCCCAGTCCTTCCGACGAAGCCACCAGTTCGACGACTACAAGCGTCAACCACGCCTTAGTGAATGCAAGACGAATTCCGGTGCCGATCACAGGCACGGCCGATGGCAGGACCACGCTGAATATCGTCTGGAAGGGGGAGTACTTGAAGACGCGCGCAACGTCGAGGTAGGCGGGGGGCGTCTTGCGAAATCCCTGCAGCGTGCTGAGCGTGACGGGCACCAGTGCCGCATGTCCAATCAACAGATACTTGAGCGGCTCGCCGATCCCGACCACGATCATCAGGAAGGGCAGCCACCCGAGAACCGGCACCTGGACCACGGCGTTGAAGCTCGGAAGAATGTACGCCTCAGCGGTGCGCGACAATCCGAGCAAACCGCCCAAAAGCAAACCCAGCACAACGCCACCCGCAAACCCGATCGCGACGCGCGAGAGACTTGCGCTCACGTGCATCCATAGGTCACCGGTTCTGGCGAGACCGCTGAGGGTATCGAAGACAAGCACGGGCGACGGCAGGATCTGCGCCGGGATCCAGCCGTAATGCGAGCCAAGTACCCATGACAACGCGACCGCAGCGGGCAGCAGCCACGGCAGCGCAGTCCAGCCGATCGAGCGTGCGGCAAGCACGGCACGGCGGTCTGCATGAAGTGTTTCAGATGGACTGCCGGGCAATAAAGCGCGGGCAATGCTATTTGCCATGGTCGGATTCTCCGTGGAATGCGTGCAGCAGCTAATGCGCTTACGATTTGATCGGCTTGCCGGAGGCGTCAAAGCGTGGCCAGTAGTTCTCCAGCTTCAAGGTCTTCAACGCCTGGTCTAGGTACTTCGGTTCGAACCAGCCGTTCACGGTGACAGGTTGACGGATCAGGTTCAGGCGCAAGGCGTCATCTGCAACGGATTGATAGCGGGCCACAATAAAAGGATCGAGCAACGGCGAACTGCGGTCTTTCAGCGACTGGTTTGCGTACTCCGATTCCCACGATTCGACCGGCACGCCGCTCTTCGCCCAGAGCGTGAACAGCGCACCTCGATTCGGTTCTTCCGATGACCATTGCGCCGCCTGGACCACCGACGTCACGACTTTTTGAACGACGTCCGGGTGATCGCGCTCGAAGTCATCGAGCACGAGCAGATGCGCCTGACGTGTGTACTGCAGGCCGCCATCACGTGACGCATAGATGATTTTCGCGAGTCCCTGGCGTTGCAACTTGAAGAGCTTGAAGTCGAGGAACACGGCATCGACGCCTTTCGATGCCAACGCTGCTTGCGAAGCGGCATCGTCGAGATTGATGACACGCAGGTCCTTTTCGGACAATCCGTTGACCTTCAGGACGTTGTCGGCGACGAGCTGAAGATTGGTGCCTCTGAATATCGCGACCCGCTTGCCCTTGAGGTCCTTCACAGTCTTGATGTCGGAATCGGGCGGCACGGCGAGATAAACACCAGTACGTACATTCGATTCAATCAGCAACTTGGTCTTGAGTCCGTTCGCTCGCCCGAGTACGGCGGGCAGATCGCCCTGATAGGCGAAGTCGATCTGATGGTTTGCAAGCGCTTCGTTGACAGCGGGCCCGGCGCCCTTGAAAAAGAGCCACTGGACCTTGATGCCGTCGGGCGCGAGCGCATCTTCAACGCGATGCTGCAATTGCGCCGTCGCCGCGGGCGAGCCGCCGAAGACTGGCGGGTCGCCATAGCCTTGGGTGGCAACGCCTATTCGCACGATTGCCGGTCCAGCAGCAAACGCACCGGTGGCTGCGGCCAGACCGAGTGTGACCAGAAGAGTACGAAGAAATAGCCGTGTCGTCATTTATTGGAATGGAAAGTGGAGGGAAGGCCGCGCCGGATAAAAATCAGCACGGCTGCAGCAGACTTACCGGGCGCCGCGTATCGCACGGCTGCGCTGGCCGTCGATACCGACCGGAACATCACCGTGTACCGTCGCGCGGCGCACGACACGGCGCGCGCCTTCATCGTAGTCGGCGACTGCGTAGTGCTGCGTTGCCCGGTTGTCCCAGATGGCGACATCGCCCTGATTCCAGCGCCAGCGCACCGTGTTTTCGAGGCGGGTGATGTGATCGTGGAACAGTTCTTTCAGGCGGTCAGAATCGCGTTGCGACAAGCCGACGAAACGCTGCACGAAGTGACCGAGCACGAGACTGCGCTCGCCGGTTTCCGGATGCACGCGAACTACCGGATGCTCGGTCTCATACACCGTCGAGGTGAATTGGTCGCGATACGCAAGCTCGGCGTCGGTGCTCGGCGCGCTGCGGTTCGCCGCGTAGTCGTAGGTGTTCGTGTGGATTGCCCGCAATGAATCGGCAAGCGCGCGCAGCGGCGCCGGTAGCCGTTCGTATGCTTCCACGGTGTTCGCCCAGACCGTGTCGCCGCCAGCGGGCGGAATCACCACGCCGCGCAGGATCGAGATCTTCGGATAGGCTTCGACGAAGGTCACGTCGGTATGCCACGAGTTCGCGCGATTGCCGTTCTTCGAGTCGAGTTCGAGCAGGCGGCTGGTGTTCGCAACCGACGGCACCGTAGGATGCGCCACCGTCTCGCCAAAGAGCCTGGCGCAGGCTTCCTGTTCGGCATCGTCGAGATGCGATTGCCCGCGAAAGAAGATGACCTTGTGCTTGAGCAGCGCCGCGTTGATTGCGGCGTGCGTGGAGCTGTCCAGATCCGAGCCGAGACGCACGCCACGGATTTCAGCGCCGATCCGGCCGCCGATCGCATGAATGTCGAGTTCGAGAGAGGGCTCAGCTTGCACTGCAGGCGTAGCAATGAGTGTCATCGGATGTTCCTTTTAAAGGTGGAATGGCTTTTCTCATCGACGATGGCGAAAAGCTGTGGCGCCGATAAATTGAAGCATCCGGACACGTGCGCGGCAACGAAGCGATTGGACTAAGCTTTACAGCTCGGATGCGGGAATCGATAGCACCGGCGTCTAAACCGCCAACGCCGCCTGCCGTTCGGTTTCATGACGATTGACGGGCCGCTTGAGCCCGAGATTTTCGCGCAGCGTATGGCCTTCATAGTCGCTGCGAAACAATCCACGACGGCGCAGCTCCGGCAGCACCAGCTCGATGAAGTCGTCGAGTCCGCCGGGTAACGTCGGCGGCATCACGTTATAGCCGTCTGCACCGTAGTTGACGAAACGCTCCTCGAGCTGGTCGGCAATATCCTGCGCAGTCCCGACGAGTTGCCAGTGACCGCGTGCACCGGCAACACGCAGGTAAAGCTGCCTGATGGTGAGGTTCTCGCGCCTTGCGAGTTCTATCGTCAGGGCCTGACGGCTCTTGCTTGCGTTGGTTTCGGGCAACTCCGGAATCGGGCCGTCGAGCGGATAACCGGATAAATCGATACCACCGGTCAGGCCCGACACAAGAGCGAGGCCGACCACGGGATCGACCAGCGACTGCAGCGCTTCGAACTTTTCTTGCGCTTCGGATCGCGTGCGCCCGACGATCGGGAACACGCCGGGCATGATCTTGAGATCGTCCGGCTGACGGCCATGTACCGCAAGACGGCCCTTCACATCGGCATAGAAGTCGATTGCATCCTGCAGCGTTTGCTGGGCGGTGAAGATCACTTCCGCAGTGCGCGCGGCGAGGGCGCGGCCGGACTCGGACGATCCCGCTTGCACCAGGACCGGTTGTCCCTGCGGCGATCGCGCTACGTTGAGCGGTCCCTTGACCTGGAAGAAGCGGCCCTTGTGATCGAGCACGTGGCGCTTGTCAGGATCGAAGAAGCGGCCGGTATCTTTGTTGCGTGAGAAGGCGTCGTCTTCCCAGCTATCCCATAGCGCACGCACGACGGTAGCGAATTCGTCCGCACGTTCATAACGCTCGGCGTGATCGAAATGTTTATCGCGATTGAAATTCTTCGCTTCGTATTCGCTCGATGACGTCACCAGGTTCCAGCCCGCGCGTCCGCCGCTGATATGGTCGAGCGACGCGAACTTCCTTGCCACGTGATAGGGCTCGTTGAAACTGGTCGATGCCGTTGCGACAAAACCGATCCGCGTGGTCACGGCAGCGAGCGCTGACAGCAGGGTGATTGGTTCGAACTGCGCGATATAACTGTGAGCGGTGCGGCTGAGGAAGTCGAGATTGTCGCCGCGTGTGCCCACGCCGTCGGCGAGAAAAATCAGGTCGAACTTCGCGGCTTCGGCGGCCTGTGCAAGCTGTACGTAATGCCGGAAGTTGATGCCTGCGTCCGCCTGACTGTCAGGATGACGCCACGCTGCAATGTGATGTCCCGACGGATAAAGGAAAGCGCCGAGGCGTAGGTGTCCGGTTCGTTTTGGCATTGTGCGTGGCGGTGACGTTAGGGCTGAGGCGGGTCTCTCGCCACGCGACGATTGCGACGGACGGTGGCATCGAGTATGGAAGCTGCAGCGTCGATTCGTCCGCGATTACATCAATCGATCCGCTGCATGCGAGTCCGATCATAAGGAGCGATGCAACGCAGTGGAACCGAGCATTGCTTCGATCGTTTCCATGCGTGGTGATTTACGCCTGAATGCTGGCTTACAGGCGCGACGCTCGTCTCAACTCGATGGTCGAACCCAGTTGATCGTAACGGTGCTCATCGGTTGGCATGTGTTCGCGGCGCTCGCACATCATTTCGTATTCCAGATGCCACCCTGACCCGCATGATCCGGTTTTCGCGCGAAAGGTAGCGGGGCTGGAATCTCGAACATTTGTCCAGTAGTGCATAATCGGGGCGCGGTCAGTCTGTCATCGCGCATCGGCGTTCGATCAACCCGAACCGGCGCCCAACGGACGCCCTTGCTTTCAATCGAAACTGCTTGAGAGCTGATTTCGTTTTTTGCTCCGCGTCACGTGACCCGAGCCGGCGAATGTAAGAGGCTGCACATCGTCACGGGGGCATCGGTGACAACCATCGGCACAAGAATCGAAGAACAGCCGGCATCGTTCACTGTAGTGGGCATTGGCGCGTCAGCCGGCGGCCTCGAAGCCATCTCCGAGTTGCTCGCCGGCATTGCACCGGCGAGCGGCATGGCCTTTCTCGTGGTCCAGCATCTGGCGCCGCTGCGGCCAAGCCTGCTCCCGGACATCCTGTCGAAACAGACTGCGATGCCGGTTATCGAGGCGCGCGACGGCATGAGCATCGAGATCGACCACGTTTATGTCATCCCGCCCAACGCCAGCATGTCGGTCGCGGAGCGCCAGATCCGGTTGCGGCCGCGCGGAGAGACACTCGGCCCGCCAATGCCGGTCGACGATCTGTTCGATTCGCTTGCCGCCGATCTGGGCGTCGATGCAATCGGCGTGATCCTGTCCGGCAACGGCTCGGACGGCGCGCTCGGGCTGCAAGCCATTCAGGGCGAAGGCGGCATCACCTTCGCGCAGGACCCGGCTTCGGCCCGTCACAGCAGCATGCCGCGTGCGGCAATCGGCCTTGGCTGTGTCGACAGCGTGCTGTCGCCTTCTGATATTGCCCGGGAAATCGGGCGCGTTGGCCGCTACCCGAAGCGCGCGCTCGACCAGCTCGAATTGATGGGACCTGCCACCGATCCTGGCGACCAGAGCTTGCGCCCTCTATTCCGGCTACTGCGCAACGCGTGCAATATCGACTTTACCTACTACAAGCGCGGTACCGTCCAGCGCCGCCTGTCCCGCCGCATGGCGCTGCGCGAGCTGACCTCGGTGAACGACTACGTCACGTTGCTCGATTCCGATCCCGTGGAAACACAGGCGCTAGGGCGTGACCTTCTGATTCGTGTGACCGAATTTTTCCGTGATCCTGACACGTTCGATGAATTGGCCCGGACCGTGTTTCCGCGATTGATCGGCGCTTTGCAATCACCTGATCTGCCCGACTCGCGCACGCCCATCCGGATCTGGGTGCCGGGATGTGCAAGCGGCGAAGAGGTCTATTCCATCGCAATCTGCCTGATGGAGTATCTCGACGGGCGCGGTTCCAATATGCAAATCCAGTTCTTCGGCACCGACGTCAGCGTCGATGCGCTGAAGACCGCGCGCGCCGGCCGCTACATCGAGAACATTGCGCGCAACGTGTCGCCCGAGCGCCTCGAGCGTTTCTTTGTTCGCGATGGCGATCACTATTGCGTAGACAAGTCGATCAGAAGTCTCTGCACGTTTGCCCGTCACAACGTCGCAACCGACCCGCCGTTCTCGAGGATCGACCTGATCAGTTGCCGCAACTTGCTGATCTACCTCGACCCGATGCTTCAGCGCAACGTCATGCCGTTGTTTCACTACGCATTGGCGCCCGATGGTGTCCTGATGCTCGGACCATCCGAATCGGTTGGCGCATCTTCTGAGCTGTTCAGCGTCATTCCGAGTGTGGCGAGCAAGCTCTACATCAAAAAGCCGCGCCCGGGACGACCACGGATGGGCCTCCCTGTAACGAGGCCGACGCCGCAAATGAACATCGCTGCAACGCCCCTGGTCAGCGGCCGCGAAAATGCCTCGCGCGCCGAGTTGCTGCGACGCGAAGTCGATCGCATGACGCTCGCGCGATACACCCCGCCAAGCGTGCTGTGCGATGAAGAGTTGAACATTCTCGAATTTCGCGGCGATACCGCAGCCTTCCTCGTCAATCCAAGCGGTCCGCCGACCAGCAGTCTGAAGCGTCTGGCGCGACCGGAGGTCTTCCTTGCTGTTGACGAGGCTGTCAGGCAGGCGCGCCTTGGAGCCACGGTCATTGCGAGACACGGGCTGCGCCTGAACAATGCGGCAGGCGGTGGACGGGCGCGCACTGTTGCGCTCGAGGTGCATCCGGTTCAGATATCCGACGTCCCCGGCCGGTTTTTCCTCATCTATTTCGAGGCGCCTGCAGAACGGGCCGCCACGCTGCGCTGGGCCAGCCGTGAATCATTGGTGAAAATGGCCGGGCAGGCCTTCCGGAATGCGACAGGACGTTTGGCTCAGACCGGCCACGGCGACAAGGATATTGAAATCGCGCGGCTGGATGCCGAGCTCGAAGGCAGCCACCGGCATCTTCTTGCCATGCTCGAGGAACACGAGACCGCGCGGGAGGATCTTCGGGCCAGCGAGGAAGAGCTGCTGTCGAGCAACGAGGAATTCCAGAGTACCAATGAGGAACTGGAGACCGCGAAGGAAGAACTGCAATCGGTCAACGAAGAACTGACGACCACCAACGACGAACTGCGTTATCGCAATCATGAGCTGAAGAGCGCCATTGACGAGGCCGCTCGTGCCCGCGATTTCGCGCAGGCCATTGTCGAGACCATGTCGGAACCGTTGCTCGTGCTGGAGGCGGATCTCAAGATCACGCTTGCCAATCGCGCCTTTTATCAAACGTTCCAGACTTCGCCGGACCAGACCATCGGCACGAAGCTGTATGACCTTGGCAACGAGCAGTGGAACATCCCCGCGTTAAGGGAACTGCTCGAGGATCTGCTTCCGCAAAAAACGACCGTCCGCGATTTTCAGATCACGCATGAATTTCCCGGCATCGGTTTGCGCACGATGCAACTCAACGCAATGCGCGTTGCATGGCCGGCGCAAGCGCTCATCTTGCTGACCATCGCCGATGTGACCCGGCAACATCAGGCGTTCGACCGGCTCCAATCCGCCGATCAGCAGAAGGACGAATTCCTCGCCATGCTCGCGCATGAGTTGAGGAACCCGCTTGCCGCCATTCGCAACGGCTTGCAGGTTTGGGGAAGTGGCAATGCGGACATGGAGGGGCAGAAGATCGCTCGTGAGGCTGCGCAGCGACAACTGGATCACGAGATCCGGCTGGTCGAGGATCTGCTGGATGTATCTAGAATCACGCGCGGCATCATCGTTCTGAAGCCCGAGAAGATCGATCTGGTCGAGACCGTGCATCGCGCGGTGGAAGCCATGCGCACGGAATTCGAGGCTTGCCGGCACGAGGTCACGCTGGCGCTGCCTATGGACGTATTGCCGATCGCGGCGGACGCAATGCGCATCGAGCAAGTCGTGATCAACCTGCTCGGCAATGCAATCAAATACACGCCGCCGGGCGGCCATATCCGCATCTGCGTCGAGCGGCGCTTCGACGATGCCCTCTTGACGCTGGCCGACAACGGCATTGGCATGTCGGCCGACGTGATCCCCACGATCTTCGACATCTTTGTCCAGGCGGAGCGTTCTCTCGACCGCAAGGCGGCGGGCCTGGGGCTTGGGCTGGCGCTGGTGCATCGGCTGGTCGAATTGCATCACGGCAGCGTGCATGCGTTTAGCGAAGGGCTCAACCGGGGCAGCAAGTTCGTGGTGCGCCTGCCTGCGTTGCCGCGCGGCACCGTTCCGGATGAACCGCTGCACGCGGCGATCCATGCTGCGCCGGAGTTCGGGATCATGCGCATCCTTGTTGTCGATGACAATGTGGATGCGCTGGAGAGCAGCGCGGCGCTGTTACGTATCGATGGTCACGTGGTGCAGACCGCGCGGGATGGCGCCACCGCCTTGCGCTGTGCCGTCGAGTTCAGCCCCGACGTTGTCCTGCTCGATATCGGCCTGCCGGAGATGGACGGGTATGAGGTCGCACGGCGCTTGCGTTTGCTGCCGGAACTGCACGACACCTTGCTGATTGCGCATAGTGGTTACGGCGAGGAAGAGCATCTTCAGCGTGCCCGCGAGGCGGGCTTCGATCACCATCTCGTGAAGCCTGCCGACCTCAGTCAACTGAGCGCGATCATCGCGGTTTGTCGTGAAAGAGGTTTTCCGTTGGGGAATCATTAGAGGAGCGGATGCCCGGTGAACTACTACGCTGCCCCACACTGACTTATCCACAGATTCTGTTGGCAAGGCTGTGGAGAAGTCCTGGGAACACGCGGCAAGGCATTGATTTCAATCGGATGTATCGGTGTGCTTCGCGCCGACTATAATCGCCGCGATCTTTCACAAGTTTGGTTTTATCGTCATGAATTCCCAGTCAATCTTTTTACTCAACACTGCAGCCGCAGTGGTGCTGACCACCGCCATGAGCGCGTGCGCATCGCAGGAAAACGCGCAAAGACCTAACCCCGTCGGCCTGGCGAACCCCGCCTCCCGATACTGCATCAGCCTCGGCGGAAAACGCGAAACACGCAAGGATGCCGCCGGCAACCAATCTAGCGTCTGTCGGCTGCCCGACGGCACCACCATCGATGAATGGGCGCTTTTTCGGCGGGATCATCCCCAGCCGTGACTCATAGCCGCATGTCATAATCCGCGCAGACCATCGGCGGATAACCGGGCGCGACATGTTGAGCCGTTTTTATCGAAAGATTGGCAGCCTGCTGGGATTGCTTGCGATCCTCATGGCAACGCTCGCGCCGACGGTTTCTCACAGCCTCGCGGCAAATCATCCAGGCGATGGCATGCAGGACGAGCATTGTTCAATGCCGTCCATGCAGGGTGCATCGGCCGAAGGCAAGCCGGACGCCGATAAACACACCCAAATGTCCGACGGCCAGGACTGCGCATACTGCAGCTTGCTCGCTCACATGCCCGCCGTGCCGACTGTGCAGGCACTGTTCGCCACCACGATCCGGCTGACACAACATCAAGTTGCCACGCGCTTCGAAAGTGTCGTGCGCGTCGAGCCCTACACCTTCGTCCAGCCTCGCGCGCCACCCGTTTTGTCCTGATCTGACTCCACAAATACATAGCCGGGTCGCCCGCCGTATCAACGGCGGGCGACGGCTTGACGACGACCTGTCACCAGACTAAACGGACCATCATGCGAACCCTTTCAACGCGCAGCGCGGCGCCGCTGCTTGCGTCGTCGATTCTTTCGACTGCCGCTACCGCCTGCTTCCTGATCCCATCTCTAGCCCACGCACATGCGGTTGCGGGCGACCGAGTCTTTCCATCAACCCTGTCAGTAGACGACCCCGGTGTCGGCGATGAAGCCAATTTCCAGTACGGTCATCAACGCGTACCGGGAGACAACGGCGATCAAAGCATCAATACCTTCGATGCCGAATACGACAAGCTCATTACGCCACGGTTGGCGGTATCGGTGGGCGAGACCTATGTGATGCAGAACAATCCGAAGGCGCGCGGTTTTGACAACCTCGATGTCGGCGTGAAGTACCTGCTCTACGTGAACGAGGCACACGAGTTCATGACATCGGTTGGCCTGGATGCCGAGATTGGCGGCACAGGAAGCCACGCCATAGCAGACAGCTTCTCGACGCTTTCGCCGACCATCTTTGCGGGCAAGGGCATGGGTGATCTCCCGGATTCGCTCGCCTATCTGCGACCGATCGCCATCACCGGCGAAGCCGGTCCTGCGCTGACCACGGGCGCCGGCCAGCCGAATGCGTTCAATTACGGCTTCACCGTTCAATACAGCCTGCCGTACTTGCAGCAGCACGTCCATGACCTCGGTTTGCCGCAACCGCTGTCGAATATCGTCCCGCTGGTTGAAGTTCCGTTGTCCCGCAGCCAGGGGCAGACCACCGGCACCGTGAACCCGGGTTTCATCTGGATCAACCGCTATGGACAGTTCGGCGTGGAGGCGCAGATCCCGATCAACCGGGCGAGCGGATCGCATATAGGCATTCTGGTCCAGGCCCATATTTTCTTCGATGACGTCGCGCCGAACACCATCGGCAAGCCGCTGTTCCAGTAACGAGGATATCCCCGATGAAAACCAGATTTTCAATCACGCTCGCCGCCGGACTGCTGTTTGCTGCCAACGCATTCGCGCATGTGTTCCCGCAAAAGCAGGAGCCGGGAGCGGGGGCTTCAGTGGAGTCGCCCGCGCAGGTGAAGATCACGTTTGATGGGCCGCTGGAACCGGCGTTCACCGTGCTCACCGTCACCGACGCCGCCGGCAAGCAGGTCAATACCGCCAAATCGATAGTCGATGCCCAAGAGCCGACGATCGCTACCGTCGCGCTGCCGGTTCTGCCGCCGGGGCACTACATCGTTCATTGGGCGGCGGTAGCGGACGATGGACATAGAACGCATGGCGATTACCCGTTCGATGTGAAATAAGACCCGTTCGGGGTTCATCGCCAGCCTTGAGCGGCTTTATGGCTGCAGGGCCGCGTGCTCAATCGCGGCTCTTGCCCCCTTGTTCAATTGCACGACCGCCGCAATCAGCTCATGGCGAAAGGTTTTACTCGATGCCAGCTCGGCGTCGAATACTTCGCGGCATCCAAGCACGGCATCGACAAGTTCTTCCGGCGTATTGCCAGCGCTTTCCACGAGCGATGTGAGCTTTGCAGCCATCGGATCATTGATCGAAAACGTGGAACCATCGTCGGCGCGGCCGCGCAAGAATACGAACCACGCTGCCACGCCAAGGGCGAGTCGCGCGATCGATTCACCTCGTGCCAATCGCGCTGAAATCGTCCCGAGCAAGCGCGGCGGGATCTTCTGACTTCCATCCATCGCGATCTGCGCACAGCGATGCTTGAGCGCCGGATTCGAATAACGTTCTATCAACGCATCGCGATACGCCATCAGATCGAAAGTGCGCGGAACGGTTAGCGTGGGTGCGATCTCATGCGTCATCATCGCGTGAATCAGCGTTCGCACAGGCGGGAAAGACATGGCTTCATCGATAGTCGCAAAACCGCCAAGCATGGAGAGATAAGCGAGCGTGGAATGCGTGGCGTTCAGCATGCGCAGCTTGGCGAGCTCGAAAGGCATGACGTCATTTACCAACTGCGCGCCAACGCGGTCCCAAGCGGGCCGCCCAGCTGGAAAGCGATCTTCGATCACCCATTGGCGGAACGGTTCGCACGGGACCGGCGCGTCGTCGCGCAAGCCCAGTGCGCTCAATGCGGCATCGCGATCAGCATCCGTTGTGGAAGGGACGATGCGGTCCACCATCGTGGATGGAAACGCCACCTCGCGTACGATCCATGCGGCGAGGTTTGTGTCGAGTGCGCTTGCATATGAGCAGACGACTTGCCGCAAGGCTGCGCCGTTGTGCGAGAGGTTGTCGCACGAAAGCACGGTGAACGGTGCTGCGCCCGCGTCACGCCGCGCGCGCAGAGCGGCGACCAGGATACCCGGGACGGTGCCTGGCTCGTCGGGGTTGTGAAGATCATGCGCGACGCCGGGGTGCGCCAGGTCTACGTCGCCGGATGTCGGATCGCGGCAATATCCCTTCTCCGTCACGGTCAGCGAGACGATGCGAACGTTGGTATTGGCGAGCAATTCGAACAGGCGAATGCGATCGTGCGGCATGGCAAGCACTTCACGCAGCGCACGCACGACGGTCGTTTTCACACCATCAGGTCCGCGTTCCACCACGCTATACAAACCGTCTTGCGCCATCAATGCGTCGCGCTTGGTGACGTCGCCCTGCAAAGTGACGCCGCATATCCCCCAGTCGCCACCGGCGGCGAGCATGGCTTCTTCCGTATAGACGGCCTCGTGCGCCCGATGAAAATTGCCGATGCCCAGATGCACAATGCCAATGGATGGCTCCCGCCACCCCTGTCCAAGCACATGACTCTCCTTGAGCGATGCCAGCGCATCGCGACAAAGCCTTGATTTAGCGTTCATTTGATAACCCCAAGCCGGGAAAACCCTTGATTGACGTCCGCGTCTACTTGTATGGTAGCATCATTTCCAACGATAGAATCTCAAGGAAAGCCCCATGAAAATTGTCCGTGCCGACGTCATCGTCACATGTCCGGGCCGCAATTTCGTCACATTGAAAGTAGTGACGGACGAAGGGGTCTACGGCATTGGCGACGCCACGTTGAATGGCCGCGAACTGGCCGTGGCGTCTTACCTGAAGGATCACGTTTGCCCGATGCTGATCGGGCGTGATCCGGGTCGTATCGAAGATATGTGGCAGCTTTTATACAAGGGCGCTTACTGGCGGCGCGGTCCGGTGACCATGACCGCCATCGCGGCGGTGGATGTGGCGCTGTGGGACATTCTCGGCAAGGTCGCGAACCTGCCGCTGTACAAGCTGCTCGGCGGCGCATCGCGTGAAAGCGTGATGGTGTACGGACACGCAACAGGCCGCGATATTCCCGAAGCGCTCGACCGCTATGCGGACCATGTAGAGCAGGGCTACCAGGCGATCCGCATTCAGTGCGGCGTGCCGAACATGCGGTCGGTTTACGGCGTATCGAAAGGCTCGGGCATGTACGAACCCGCGACCAAAGGCGTGGTGGAAGAGCAGACGTGGTCATCGGAGAAGTATCTCGACTTCGTGCCGAAACTCTTCGAGGCAGTGCGCGACAAGTTCGGCTTCGATACCCATCTGCTCCACGATGTACATCACCGTCTCACACCCATCGAAGCCGCGCGTCTCGGCAAATCGGTCGAGCCGTATCGGCTCTTCTGGATGGAGGACCCCACGCCCGCCGAGAACCAGGCCGGTTTCCGCCTGATCCGTGAGCACACCGTGACGCCGATTGCCGTGGGCGAAGTGTTCAACAGCATCTGGGACTGCAAGCAGCTCATTGAAGAACAACTCATCGATTACATCCGCGCGACGCTCACACATGCCGGCGGTATTACCCACCTGAAGCGCATCGCGGATTTCGCTTCGCTTTATCAGGTGCGCACGGGTTGTCATGGGCCTTCAGATCTGTCGCCTGTCTGCATGGGCGCCGCGTTGCATTTCGACTTGTGGGTGCCGAACTTCGGCGTGCAGGAATACATGGGTTTTCCGGCGGAAGCGCTCGATGTTTTCCCGCACGCATGGACGTTCGAGCGCGGCACGATGCATCCCGGCGATGCACCCGGCCACGGCGTCGACATAGACGAAGAACTCGCCGCACGCTATCCATATGACCCGGCGTACCTGCCGGTTGCACGTCTTGAGGACGGCACGCTCTGGAACTGGTGATCCGCATCGCCTGAGCAGAATCATCGCGTCGAACATCAATATCAACGGAGTCTCTCATGCTTGCAGCCGTCCTTCACGAACCGAAACGCTTGCGTATCGATGAAGTCAATGCCCCTCAACCCCAACCCGGCCAGGTCCAGATTCGCGTGCGCGCGGGCGGTATCTGCGGGTCGGATCTGTCGTATTACTTCAAGGGCAAAAGCGGCGACTTCGCGGTGCGTGAGCCGTTCGTGCTGGGTCACGAAGTTGCGGGCGAGATCGCGGCGCTTGGCGCCGGCGTCACAGGCCTGCGCGTCGGCCAACGCGTTGCGGCGAACCCGGGGCTCAACTGCGGCGAGTGCCGGTTCTGCGTGAAGGGCATGACCAATCATTGCGTCAACATGCGCTTCATGGGCAGTGCTTCAACGTTCCCGCATATGCAAGGCATGTTTCGTCAGTACATTGCCGTTGCCGCGCGGCAATGCGTGCTCGTGCCCGACACACTTGGCTTCGCCCAGGCGTCCATGGCCGAACCGCTCGCCGTCGCCTTGCATGCGCTGAGGCATGCGGGCTCGCTCGTCGGCGCACATGTGCTCGTGGTCGGATGCGGGCCGATCGGCTGCATTTTGTTGTCGGTTGCGCGGCGTGCTGGGGCGCATCGTCTGGTTGCACTGGATCTGGCCGAGAAGGCGTTGCAGATGGCCACGACGCTCGGCGCGGATCAGACCGTGCTCGCCACTGATCAAAAGCAAGTCGATGCATGGTCGCAGTCGCGCGGCACGTTCGATGTCGTCATCGAGGCATCGGGCAGCCCCGCGGGACTCGATACAGCCCTGCGTGCAGCGCGCGCCGGCGGCACGGTGATCCAGGTGGGGAATCTGCCTGCGGGGCAATCGCCGGTTGCGGCCAATCTCGTGATGGCGAAGGAGTTGCGCTATCAGGGGTCGTTCCGTTTCACCGATGAATACGCGGTCGCCGCCGAAGAGATCGCCACGGGCAAGATCGACCTGAGCCCGTTGATGACGCATGTCTTCCCACTTGCGGACGCGAACCGCGCGTTCGAAGTCGCACATGACCGAAACCAGTCGATGAAAGTCCATCTGCAATTCGACTGAAACCCATCTACGCATCGCCAAGCGCCCGATTGCATAGAGGCGTAAATCAGGAGACGTCCATGTTCAAGAGCCAACGCTGGTTCGTAGTCGGTTTGCTGTTTCTTGCGGGAGTGATCAATTATCTCGATCGCGCCGCGCTCTCCATTGCCGCGCCGCTCATTCAGAAGGACCTGAACTTCTCGCATGCGCAAATGGGTATTGTGTTCAGCAGCTTTTTTATCGGCTATGCGCTGTTCAACTTCATTGGCGGCGTGGCGTCGGACAGGATCGGCGCGAAGAAAGTGTTCGGCGCGTCCATGGGCATCTGGTCAGTATTCTGCGGCGCCACTGCGCTGGCGAGCAGCCTGGGATCGCTGATCGTGTTGCGCGTGTTGTTCGGCATGGGCGAAGGGCCGTTCAGTTCGTCCAACAGCAAGATGGTCAACAACTGGTTTCCGCGCCGAGAAGTGGCGAGCGCGATCGGCGTGATCAGTTCCGGAACGCCGCTTGGCGGCGCGCTCGCGGGACCTGTAGTCGGTTATCTGGCAATACGGTTTGGCTGGCGCTGGGCGTTCGTCGCAATCATGGTGCTGGGACTCATGTGGCTCGTGCTGTGGTCGTTGACAACCACTGAAAGGCCGCAGCAGAACAAGCGCGTTTCGGCCAGTGAACTTGCGTTGATTGTCGAGGGACAACAGCAGGCTTCATCGATGGAAAGCGCACCCGCGGGCGAGAAACTCGGCCTGCGTTTCTACCTGAAGCAGCCGATCATCCTTGCGACGGCATTCGCGTTTTTCTCCTACAACTACGTGCTCTTCTTCTTCCTGTCGTGGTTCCCGACTTACCTCATGGAAGCCCATCATCTGTCGCTGCATGACATGAGCATTGCGACCGTGATTCCTTGGGTGCTCGGAAGCATTGGTCTCGCCGCAGGCGGTTTTATCACCGACATGATCCTGCGCATCACCGGCAAGCCCTTGCTCGCGCGCCGCATGGTCCTGTCCGTGTGCCTCGGCGCAGCGGCCGTGTGCGTGGGCTTTGCCGGACGCGTGGAAAGCATGCAGGGCGCGGTTGCGTTGATGTCCGTGTCCATCTTCTTCCTGTACGTGACCGGCGCGGTCTATTGGGCCGTGATCCAGGATACGGTTCGCCGCGAGAACGTCGGCGGCGTGGGCGGGTTCGTGCATCTGCTCGCGAATCTTGCCGGCGTGATCGGGCCGGCGGTGACGGGGTTCATCGTGCAGGCCACACATGGTGCTTACGGTAGTGCGTTCGTGCTTGCGGGCGCCGTTGCGGTGCTCGGCGCGCTGTGTTCGCTCATATGGATCCGCGAGCCGCGCGGCAAAGGTGTCGGCACGCGGCGGGTGGTTGTATCGTAGGTTCGTGCATGCCGGAGGGTCCGATCCGGCAACAGCCGCGTGGTAGTATGGTAGATGACAAGCCGAGCTTTTTTGTTTGGCGCGTTGTCTATTTACTTCCTCATTCAGGTGCGGGTCATGGTGATGAAAAAGGTCCTGTCGGCTCCCACACGACCAAACGCGTCCTCGGCAAACGGCGTGAACAAAAGCGCAGGCGCCGCGTCTTCGTTGATTGCACCGGTTGCATCTTCCCGAGGTCGCGGCCGAGCTTCTGAACCACGAACCGCGCTGCCCAATTTGCGCAGCCAGCTTCAAGTGGATTCGCACGAGCCTATCGGCAAGCAGATATTTCGCGCGTTGCGGGAAGCGATCTTTTCCGGCTTGCT
Organism: Caballeronia sp. M23-90; assembly: GCF_053574605.1. Lineage (NCBI taxonomy): Bacteria > Pseudomonadati > Pseudomonadota > Betaproteobacteria > Burkholderiales > Burkholderiaceae > Caballeronia > Caballeronia sp. M23-90. The sequence continues at coordinate 32,593 of NZ_JBSIPA010000010.1, forward strand.
CGTTCCCGGCACGCCGCTGTCCGAAACAGAAGTATCGGAGATGTTCGATGTATCGCGGCAACCCGTTCGCGAGGCGTTCATCAAACTTGTCGAATCCGGCGTGCTGCAGGTTTTGCCTCAGCGCGGGACCTTCGTCAAAAAGATATCGCCGAGGCGAGTCCGCGAAGGCCGGTTCATCCGCGAAGCCATCGAGGCCGCCGTCGCGCGCAAAGCCGCAATGGCGATCACTGACCCGCAACTGTCAGATCTCGCCGATAACCTGCGCGACCAGAAAGTCGCGGCCAAGGTCAACGACACCTCCGCCTTCCTCGCGCTCGACGAGCGCTTTCATTTCCTGATCGCGCAATCCATAGACTGCGTGGCCGCGTGGGACACCATCCAGGACATCAAGGCGCAGATGGACCGCGTGCGGTACCTGAGCTTGCCCGATGTCTCGCCACTGGAGCTCATCATCAGGCAGCACGCGCGGATTGTGAGCGCGCTGAAGGCGCATGACGCCGATGGAGCCGAGGAAGCCATGCGTGCCCACCTGCGGGAGATCTTGACCTCCCTGAAGCCCGTTGCCGAGCGCAATCCCGACTGGTTCGACCCGGACGAGCCCGAGCGGGTTCAACTCACCATATAGCGGCGTGCCGAAAAACGTCCGCAGGCATTCCACATCCCGAAATAGAAAGTACTCAAGCCGGTCTCGTCGGGACGCGAAAGTTAATTCCCGGCCGTAAAACCAGACCTAAAAAGAGCGGTTAAATCCCTTCGAAAGAAAAATGAGGCAAAATTCAATGGTTAACGCCGGTTTGTGACGCGGCCGGCGGCGTTTCAACCTCTTTCCCTTTTCTCGGATTAGCGATGAGCACCCAACAACCCACGATCATCTACACCCTGACTGACGAGGCTCCGCTGCTGGCGACCAACGCCTTTCTGCCCATCATCCGCACGTTCACCGCGCCGGCAGGAATCAACGTTACCACCAGCGACATCTCGGTCGCCGGCCGTATCCTGGGTGAGTTCCCCGAGTTCCTGACCGAAGAACAACGCGTTCCCGACAACCTCGCCGAACTCGGCCGCCTGACGCTGCTGCCTGAAACCAACATCATCAAGTTGCCGAACATCAGCGCGTCGCAGCATCAGTTGATTGGTGCGATCAAGGAACTGCAGGGCAAGGGCTACAAGATTCCCGACTTCCCCGAAGACCCGAAGACCGACGCAGAAAAGTCGATTCGCCAGCGTTACTCCAAGTGCCTCGGCAGCGCCGTGAACCCTGTGCTGCGCGAAGGCAACTCCGACCGCCGCGCGCCTGCCGCCGTCAAGAACTATGCGCGCAAGAATCCGCACAGCATGGCCAAGTGGAGCATGGCTTCGCGCACCCACGTGGCGCACATGAAGCACGGCGATTTCTATCATGGCGAAAAGTCCATGACGATCGACCATGCGCGCGACGTCAAGATGGAACTCGTCAGCAAGAGCGGCAAGACCATTGTGCTCAAGCCGAAGGTGTCGCTGCTGGAAGGTGAGATCATCGACAGCATGTTCATGAGCAAGAAGGCGCTGTGCGACTTCTACGAAGAACAGATGGAAGATGCGCGTGAAACCGGCGTGATGCTGTCGCTGCACGTGAAGGCCACCATGATGAAGGTCTCGCACCCCATCGTGTTCGGTCACGCCGTGAAGATTTTCTACAAGGATGCGTTTGCCAAGCACGGCAAGCTCTTCGATGAACTCGGCGTCAACGTCAACAACGGCCTCGTCAATCTGTACGACAAGATTGAAAGCCTGCCGAGCTCCAAGCGCGAAGAAATCATCCGTGACATGCATGCTTGCCATGAGCATCGTCCGGAACTCGCAATGGTCGATTCCGCCAAGGGCATCTCCAACCTGCATGCACCGAACGACGTGATCGTGGATGCATCCATGCCCGCGATGATCCGCATCGGCGGCAAGATGTGGGGCGCCGATGGCCGTCCGAAAGACACCAAGGCCGTGATTCCGGAAAGCACGTTTGCGCGTATCTATCAGGAGATCATCAACTTCTGCAAGACCAACGGCAACTTTGATCCGGTCACGATGGGCACCGTGCCCAACGTCGGCTTGATGGCGCAGCAGGCTGAGGAATACGGTTCGCACGACAAGACGTTCGAAGTGCCGGAAGCGGGTGAAGCGCGCATTGTCGATATCGCCACGGGCGAAGTGCTGTTGACGCAGAACGTGGAAGAGGGCGATATCTGGCGCATGTGCCAGGTGAAGGACGCGCCGATTCGCGACTGGGTGAAGCTCGCCGTGACGCGTGCGCGTAACTCGGGCATGCCGGCGATTTTCTGGCTGGACCCGTATCGTCCGCACGAAGCCGAGATGATCAAGAAGGTCGAAACGTATTTGAAGGATCACGATACGACCGGTCTGGACATTCAGATCATGTCGCAGGTTCGTGCGATGCGTTACACGCTTGAGCGCGTGATTCGCGGTCTGGATACGATTTCGGTGACGGGCAATATCCTGCGCGATTACCTGACGGACTTGTTCCCGATCATGGAATTGGGAACCAGCGCGAAGATGCTTTCTATCGTTCCGCTGATGGCTGGTGGCGGGATGTATGAAACGGGCGCGGGTGGGTCGGCGCCTAAGCATGTCAAGCAGTTGGTTGAGGAGAACCATCTGCGTTGGGATTCGTTGGGGGAGTTTTTGGCGCTGGCTGTGTCGCTTGAAGATCTGGGTATCAAGACGGGGAACGCGAAGGCCAAGGTTCTTGCAAAGACGCTCGATGCCGCGACCGGGTTGCTGCTTGAGAACAACAAGAATCCTTCGCCGAAGACCGGGCAACTGGATAACCGCGGTAGTCAGTTTTATCTGGCTATGTATTGGGCGCAGGAACTGGCTAAGCAGACGGATGATGCTGAGTTAGCGGGGTTGTTCGCTCCGCTGGCAAAGCGTTTGACCGAGGATGAAGCTACGATCGTTGCCGAGCTGGCTGCTGTGCAGGGACATGCGGCTGATATCGGTGGGTATTACTGGCCTGATGTTGAGAAGCTCGGGGCGGTTATGCGGCCTAGTAAGACGTTGAATGCGGCGTTGGGGACGGTGAAGGGTTGAGGCTTTGAGCCGCTCTTTGGATTAGGGCGGTTCTCACTCAGCTAGCGATTTAGGGGCTCCTTCCGGCGATAGCAGGAAGGAGCCCCTAATTTTTTAACTGTAGTGTGTTTGTTTTTCGGCCTGAGAGGACACTGACCACACTGCATCAACGCGGGCGAATGACCCCTTTGGGGCGCTCCGCCATGTGGCGCCGATCGGCCAACAACGGACCGTCGGCTCTGATACCTAGATGTTCGACAATCTTTGCGCGCTTAGAGTCCTCGTGAGATTCGTGGTCTGACAATCATCATGTCGTTGCAGAGGAAATATGATCTTTTTCGCGTGGTCTATGGCCGGCGTCGCCGGCTTTGAAAAACTGAGCTGCAGTAATCTCGATTACGCGTTGTGGGTGAGTGGTGGGATCCTAGCCGATGATCACCTTACAACCCTTCGCGCAACCGGATTGAAGGTGACCGAATTCACACATGAAGTGAAACCTGAGAATACAGAAGCATTTGCACTCGCAACCGAAGTCATTCGAGAGCATCACCCTGACGGACCCATCTGGGTGGAAAGGTAGGCGGTAAGAAATAGTGGCGTGTCCTGTTTCCATTGAGATCACGTCCCAGCGGCTTATGTCGTCTGGTCTGGATGCGCCTTGGATGATGTTGCGCGTGGACATCGGACAGTAGTCGGCCAGAAGCAGTCATGGACATGGGCAGCTCAAAGCAGACGGTTTATTGACGCTGCTAGGCCCAAGATGGGCTTCCAGGCATCCTGAAACAAAAACAACTATTGAGTGGAAACACAAGATGAAAACTCGCTTGTGATAAATGTGGGAGGTTTGCCCCGAACTGTATTTGCTACGCATGAAACACGGGGCGCTGATTTGAATATTCACATTACAAGCGGAGGCCGCGCTTACTCCGCTCCTACGTTTGGCGAACTGGTGGCAATCTGCGACGAGTCGGCATTCGAGGAGTGCGAAAAGCACATTTCCGTTCATGCCAGCAAGAAAAGCACAGCAGTCAATGTCATCAAGCGAACCCAAACATTCCCGGATAGGACAGAAGACTTGTGCCAAGTGACGACCGGCATCAAGCAAGATGATTTGTTCGTTCCTGTTCTGTTTCGTGTTTGTGGCGACCTATCCCGCGACAGATACCAATTGCCTGTAAAATGTGCTGACCGACTTGAGACATTGGGAGCTTACGAACCAAGTCAAGGGCAACTGAGATTCATGGCTGTGTGCAGTCGGCGCGGAACTTCGTTTCCGAAAGACGAAGAACACCCGTCGAACCTGAAGGAGGTGAACTTTGAGAACTTCACGCTAACGGTAATTTGGTCTTATCTGAACAAGCCATCCCATCCGCAGGCAATCGACTTTTTTCTTTCGACGAAGGCGGAGACTGGGCCGATTCGCGGTTTGCAGTGGTTTGAGATTTACAACCTCTACACCGACCTAAACATGACCCACGCGCAAGAGTATTTCAAGATTTACGGCGGCGTCTAAACACACCGAAACACGTTAACAGATTTGAAATCGGCTACTGTCCCAGTTAGCAACTCCGTCGATGTCCGCTATCAGAACCATCGACCGTCGGCTATGGGTCGACCACGGCCCGACGCAAGCCGGCCTCGGCAAGCAGTCTATGCAATTGGCATTGGACCGTGGTCGGCCATTTTGAAACGTTCCACTCCGCCTCCTAGATCGAGGACAATTCTTGCTGATCCGCCCCGAAAAGATATTCCACCCAACAGAGGAATTGCATGGAAGTCAGCAAAGAGCAAAGCCTTACCGAGGTGTACGAAGGAATTTGGTCGAGAGGAAAAGCGATGTTGAAAGGCTTAGATATTAAGGCTGTATCAACGCGCATGGTCCACGCGTCTATTGCGATGACGGCTCGCGACGTCGAAGACAATCCTGTGCACTTGAAGCAGATCAGCGCGGACATCCTGTGAGACAGGAAAGTATCTGCATTTGCACGTGGCATTAGTAGAATGGATTCTGGAAGAGTGAAACGTTAGATAGATGAGATAGGCGAATCGATGGCCATTTTCCGCTAAGATAGGGGCTAACAATAAAACCATTGCATCGGGGATTTTATGGATCTGTGCGTAGCAAATCGTCAGTTGTCTGTAGAAGTCCAGGGATTTATCAAGAATGTGTCGGAGGTAAAAGAGGAATCGGTGACGGATTTCCTTGCATGGAAGTGGCGCGAGCTAGACAAGCGATTTCATTACATAAATGTCGATTTGTTTGATCGCCATGAGGAAAGCAAAATAACCGGTGCCGATTTTCAGTTGCAAGTCTGGTTTGTCGATAACACTGTTGGGGTTCCGCTGTTATTTCAGGCAAAAATACTTAAGAAAGCTTTCAATGCATACAGAAGTGCATTAGCGTACCCCGATGACACATGCGGTCAGTTAAATCGTCTATTGACATACGCGCAAGCTACCCGTCAACTCCCTTTTTACGCGTTCTATGCCTCCGCCGATTCGGAAACGGCAGTGCTCTGCAGCCGACGTTCAAGGATGGGAGGCGTCTTCATGACCGACGCTATCACCGTGAGCCATGTCGCTAGAGGACGGTTGGGGAGTCGCGTGTCAAAAAATAATCTTTTGGGTTTGTGTAACCCGTTTCACTGTCTGTTTTGTTGTCCACTCGCCCACCGTACAGACTCCGCGGGTCCGTCGACGGTTCAAGGAGTTGGCGAGTATCTTCGGCACTACTTTCCCCAGTTGAGCCAGCGGCGGTTGTTAGAGCAAGCTACTCGTCCCGCTCAGGAAATACCTGCACATATTCAATCGCTGTTGCGAGGCGAACCACCGGACATTGGTGCGATCAATTGGGGGGATAGGCAGATCAGTGACAATCCGCGTCCTTATCGAATAGTTGCGGCATATGATCTGCGACGTGACCAGCTTCGCGATGCTGATCGGCTTGATACTAAGTCATAGTGGGCGGGCTTCACTATCGAAGGTTGGACGGAGTCGCGGAAATTGCGAAACGCATCAAACGCGCGAGCGCCGAACGGATGCAACGTTACCCCGAACTGTTAGACCGAATCGCTGCGACGAACGATACAGGTCTTTCCGATGACGCCGTGCTTGCGATTCTGAATGCCGACCGTGGCTCGTGCACCGAGCATCTATTCGTAATTGATCGCGATAACGGGAAGAGTATGGATTTTTACATAGACGAGAGTGGCAACACCGGAGATCTCGCACGAACCAGTGCAGATCTTGACTTCGGCGGACAAGCCGTCTTCAGTTTGGCTGCAGTAGGGATTGCCAACGAGAGCAGCCTTACTGAAGAGCTTGCTGCTTTGAGGAAGAAGCACAAGGTTCAGGCCACCGAACTCAAACTCAGCAAGATCCTGAAGCGCAAGCCCGACTTTGCTCTTGACGCTGTTGATCTGCTGGTGAAGAACGATTTCCCGTTCTTCGTTGAAGTTGTGGACAAGAAGTACCAGCTCGCCGTGAGCATCACTAACGGCTTCATCTGGCCGCCATATTTCAACACCGAGGAATCACAAAGTACGGTTTGGATGAAAAACATCTTTGCGGACTACATCTATTACCGAGTTCCCAACGATGTGATTTATGAGTTCGTCCAGTGCATGAACAACCCATCAAATGAAAAGATTGGAGCCTACTTCGATCTTCTCAAGAGCTGTGTAAGCCAACATTCACACGAAGTTGCTCAAGCTATTGCCTCGCAGGCTAAAGAAAGTAAAGCCGACTTCCGTATCATGATTGAGCAAGAAGGGGACAAAGCCCATCGACGGTTCTTGCCTCTTCCAGACATAGGCAAGCGTAACCAAGAGGTTTGGTTGCTTCCAAACTTCTCATCCTTCACCAACATCTATGCGCGAATGAATCTTTATTTATCGGGAAAGTTGGAAGGATGCCGCATCTTTCATGATGAGCAAGCCCACTTTGATGAAATCATTGGTGAGGCTAAATTTCAAGCCGAAAGTGCCAAGATAGACCCCACAAAGTTTAGGTTGCCATATTCGGACTACAACTTCCAGAAAATGGCTGATTTGTTCTTTAGAGCGTCACCAGAGAGCACACGAATTCAGCTATCCGACTTAGTAGCGGGCCTATCTATGCGCTGGTATCAAGCACACCTGCAAGAAGAAGACGATACGAGGGTTCTTGACAAAGCGGTTGACCTACTATTGCGTCACAGCCATAGAGACAGAGGAACAGGGATCAACATGGTAGGTCCTCATAACATGGCGCAGCAGCTATTTGGTGTAGTTGGATACTGACCTTAACTCATTCAAGATAAAAGCATCCGTTTTTAATGTCCGCTTCGGGGAAAGCCGAAGGTCTCTTGTGGGTCGAGTTCGGTCGATCGTTATCGTCGAGAGCCGACGTGCGCGCCATATATTCGTCCGCAGGCGATGAATGGCGGTCATGGCCGAAAAGCGTCCGTTAAAATATTCGGGAAATTCTTATTCCTGCGAACCGACCGAAATCTACTGGGTCTATCCGAAAATCTAAAACCATCCAGACTCGTCCGGGATTAAAGATCCTCGGACGTCTTAGCCACTTTTACCCTCAAACCCCCCTCAACATCCCCCCATCGACAAAATAAGTCGACCCCACGCTATAACTCGCCTTCTCCGAACAAAGAAACACAACAAACCCCGCCAGCTCCTCCGCTGACGCGAACCTTCGAATAGGCGCATGCTCATCCGCAACTTGCTGCAGATGCCCCTCCCAATCCCCGCCAGAATCCTGCGTCAACTGCTTCGCCGTCTTCACCCAATCCGGCGTCAGCACAAGCCCGGGATTAATCGTATTCACGCGAATATTGTCTTTAATAAACTCATTCGCCATATTCTTTGAAAGCATCATCAACGCCGCTTTCGTCACGTTATAAATCGGCTCATACCCAAGCGGTTGGCTCGCGCAAATCGACGCATTGTTCAATATCGCGCCACCGCCGCGCGCTTTCATCATCGGCACCAGGCCTCTTGCCAGCCGCACCGCCGCCATCACATGCAGGTCCCAATAAGCGAGCCACTTTTCGTCGGGCGCGTCCATGATGGTCTCGTTGCTACCCGTGCCCGCGTTATTGAAAAGAATATCCGCGCCACCAAAATTGTCCTTGACCGCAGCGACCAGCTTATCCACGCCCGCAGCAGTCGCCACATCGCAAGACACCCCTACAGCCTTGACGCCGAACTTCTTGGCGATGCCTTCAGCCGCTTGCGTCAACCGTTCCTCATTGCGCGCGGCCAACAACAAATTCGTTCCTTCCGCTGCGAACGCCTCGGCCACGGCGAGCCCGATACCCACGCTGGCGCCCGTCAACACAGCCACTTTCCCGCGCAAATTCAAATCCATTTTCTTTGTCTCCGTTATTAAATAAATCAAGCCAGGAATCTAAGCCAGTTAAAACCGATCAACCCCGCAAAGTCGACTCGATAGCGCCAAGCCAAAGCGCAACCGCATGCGCGCCCGGATCGGCGAAACCTAACGCGCGATCGCCAACGTAACTCGATCGTCCAAGTCGCGGATGCATCTGTGCGGTAGCTGCGGCGCCTTGAGTGGCGGCATCGACGGCGGCGTTCAACGCATCGCCGGCACTCAGGCCTTTATCGAGCGCTGCGTTCAGCGCAACGGCGGCGGGATGCAACGCATCGACCATCGTCCGGTTGCCTGGTTGCGCACCGCCCAGTTCCATCACGCCCGCAACGGCGGCAGTGAACGCCTTCGACCAGACTTTCGCATCGGGCCCGTGCGCCTCATCCAGCGCCGCAGCCGCGCGCAACAGCATCACGGCATACAGCGGCCCGGATGTTCCACCGACAACGCGTCGTATCGTCGCCGACATGGTCCGCAGCACATCGGCGGGCGCGCTCTCGGCGGGATAAATATCGATTTCCTGAAGGATGCTGTGCGCCGCACGCGACATGCTGATGCCAAGGTCGCCGTCGCCTACGCGCTGGTCCATCTCGGTCAACTCCGGCTCCGCTTCGAGCAGGCGAGCGCATACGGCTTCGATGACCCGCCTCAATGCCGACTCTCGCGCAAGCCGCGCACCACTCGCCGCGCCGA
>NZ_JBSIPA010000994.1:0-342 GCF_053574605.1 Caballeronia sp. M23-90
GTTTAGCGGAGAGATCGTCGGCTATGCCATGAGCGAGCGCATGACAAAACAGCTGGTCATGCAGGCGCTGTTTCGGGCTGTCGCGTCGCACCGGCCACCGACGGGCCTGATACAACATACTGATCGCGGTAGTCAGTACTGCGCCCACGCTTATCAGAATCTTCTCAAACAGTTCGGCATGCAGGCATCAATGAGCAGACGTGGAAATTGCTTCGACAACGCACCCATCGAATCATTCTGGGGCTCACTGAAGAATGAACTCGTCTATCATCGCAAGTTCGCGACCCGCGATCAGGCCAGCAGAGAAATCACGGAATACATCGAGATCTTTTATAACCGGCA
>NZ_JBSIPA010000995.1:0-341 GCF_053574605.1 Caballeronia sp. M23-90
GCCGGCTTCGTCTCGCTGACTTGCGCAGTCATATCGCGCTGGTGGCGCAGGACACGTATCTCTTCAACGATACGCTGGAGGCCAACATCCGTCTGGCCGGCCGGGATGTTTCAGACGCAGATGTACGGCGCGGGCTAGTCGACGGTCGCCAATCTGCTGCTGCGTTTCTGGGATCCGCAGCAAGGCGTCATCACGCTGGGCGGCGTCGACTTGCGCCGGCTTCGTCTCGCTGACTTGCGCAGTCATATCGCGCTGGTGGCGCAGGACACGTATCTCTTCAACGATACGCTGGAGGCCAACATCCGTCTGGCCGGCCGGGATGTTTCAGACGCAGATGTACG
>NZ_JBSIPA010000996.1:0-337 GCF_053574605.1 Caballeronia sp. M23-90
ATCTCGCGCAAGGCCGACACGGAATTCGTCTTCGATATCGATCTCGCGCTCAAGCAAAGCGACGAGAATCCGGTGTACTACGTGCAATACGCGCACGCGCGGATCTGCACGATCCTCGGCGACTGGATGACGCAGGGCGAAGAGGTCGCGCCGGATCAGATCGACGAAGACACCATTCGCCGCGGCCGCGACGCCGTGCGTTTCTTCCTGATCTCGCGCAAGGCCGACACGGAATTCGTCTTCGATATCGATCTCGCGCTCAAGCAAAGCGACGAGAATCCGGTGTACTACGTGCAATACGCGCACGCGCGGATCTGCACGATCCTCGGCGACTGGA
>NZ_JBSIPA010000997.1:0-335 GCF_053574605.1 Caballeronia sp. M23-90
GCGATCAGTATGTTGTATCAGGCCCGTCGGTGGCCGGTGCGACGCGACAGCCCGAAACAGCGCCTGCATGACCAGCTGTTTTGTCATGCGCTCGCTCATGGCATAGCCGACGATCTCTCCGCTAAACAGATCCTTGAGCCCGGCTAGATACAGCCATCCCTCATCGGTCGCGATGTAGGTAATGTCACCGCACCAGGCCTGATTTGGTGCGCTCACACTGAAGTCCTGGTCCAGGATGTTCGGTGCGACTGGCAGGTTGTGCGTCGAGTTGGTCGTCGCCTTGAACTTGCGCTTTTGCTTGCAGCGAAGGCCGAGCTTCGCCCGCAGACGCTTGA
>NZ_JBSIPA010000110.1:0-16123 GCF_053574605.1 Caballeronia sp. M23-90
AGGTTCAGCAATTGACGAGCGAACTACACGCTGGCCGGGTTACGCGATAAGCCAGCAAAAACGTAAGCGCATTGAGCAGGTATTCGGATGGGGCAAGACAGTTGGACGAATTCGCCAGGTCATGTATTGGGGACTTGAACGCGTAGACCAGCTCTTTTTGCTGACGCAGGTCGGCTACAACTTGACGCGTATGCGCACACTTGCGGGCTGAGGGGCAATAAGCAATGGCGTAACACTGATATCGTGAACCCGCGAGCAACGTGGAATGCCTGCAAACGTCTTCCGCGTTTCAAAAGTGCGACCCCCAGCATCCGTCGTAATGCACCCGAACGCATCAACGCCTGATATTTCAGCAGCCTGTTAAAAAGCTCACAGTTTGTATAAGCCAGAGAGAATCCATTGCATAGTCAAGCAGCAATCCAAGTAGGAACGAAGGCTTGAGCAGGAAGCCTCGCCAGCTTGGGCCAAGTTCCGTGTGCGAGCACGCCGTTACGCTAGCCTCGTAGTGACTGCGCATGCCGGAGCGTGCGCACGCCTCGCGTTCTGCCTCTTCTCGAATTGTCCGCCGCACCACGGTTTGATTGATCCGATTCGAGCGGCCTTCTTCCCCAGCTGAAGCGTTTCGGTGTCGACAGAAATCAGGCGTTGCTGGGGCATCAAAGGTTACAGGCAAAGTCGGTCGACGACTCGTTCATTGACCGCTTCATATCGAAAAGAGTCGCTCGAGCACGGGGATTTAAAGGTCGTCTTTCGCGTCGACTCCTGCCCGACGCGGACCGATTGATGGCAGCCCACTGTGCAATGTCAACGTAGGACCAAGTCTGGCCAATTTCCGCTATTCGCGTAGGCCGGTGCCTCGCCAATCGAACGTCAGGTCGGCGCCGCGGATCCAACGGTTGGCTATTTCCACAATTTTGACAACATTGCGGCATGATACAAAAACACTGCGCTTAACGGACCAGACGTGTCTTGTTAATCGCGGTTCACCTTCGGATCCAGACGTCGTTATTGCAACTGGTCAAAAAACTGAATGGGTCCGCAGGGGGCAAAGCCACACGCCTATTCAAGCACGCAAACAGACAGCTATGACACATCCTACGAGAGGAAAATTTTTAGATGAACATCTTCTACGCTTTGTCAGAAGGCCGGGGACGGTTGACTGAGACTAATCTCAGTGCGTTCTTGGCCTTCCTTTTGACGCCACAAGCCGCACATGGTTTTGGGGACGTTTTTTTACGCACCTTCCTCGCTGAAATAGCAATGGCGTGCGGCGACGAAAAGCGGTTTCAATCGGTCTTAGACAAACGTTCAATCACGGCCCAGGTTGGGTTGGAAGTTCGGTATGAAGGTCCTACACCACGAACTGTCGATATCGATTTGCAACTATTTGACGGCGCGGCTGCGCAAACGAAGCTGCACCACCTCATCGTAGAAAACAAGATTCGGGCGGAATCGGCGCAAGCTGCGCAACTACGGGAGCAATTCGACTGTGTCCGGCAAACGCTCCGCGAGGAGCAGCAGACGCCTATCACCGCCGTCTTTCTGACACCGCCTGGTGAAGCACGCGTGATGACGTCGGAATATGGCAGCTTGCAGCTTGACCCGGAGAGCGAACATAAAAAAGCGTGGCTCAGATGGCGTCAGAACTTGAATGAGGCCAACGTCTCGTCACGCACGATCGTGGATTTGATACGGGATCTGCTTCGAAAGGAGGCGTCCGCTGAGATTGAGCCGATCAGCGATTACACTCGCCATACACTAAAGGCCTTCGTCCAGTTCTTGGAACGCGTTATCCAACCAACGTCGATCGCGCGCTCTCAAAGCGCAAGCGACGCTGACGTTGTGCTTGCGCAAAAAGAAGTGGACCTTGAAGGCCGCCGCTATCTAATCGTCCGGTATGCATCCGACGCGATCAAGCTGTTCGATAACGAGACGGATCAGGAACTGGCTGCGCATCCGTTGTTGCGCAAGATCAACGCGACATACGGCCTGAACGTGCCGCTCGAGCGTGGTCCTGGCAAACCGATCAATACTCGTCAATTGGGCCGGAAAGTGCTCGACGCGCTGGGTCAGTCTGCAATCTAGGCGTCGCGAGATCTATGACTACGATGAGGCGGCATCGGTAATAAGGCACAGCGCGGCCGGCGCAATATCTGAAATACTACCCGCTTTATCGAAAATTAATTTTTAGGGGATAGTCCGCAATGTCGCGTCAACACGCTCACGCTGTACCGAATGACCGTTCCACCTCAGAACCAGCCGTGATCGCGGTCACGACTTGAACAACCGATCGGGTCGAACAGAGACGGTCGTGAATAGTGCCGAAACGCAGGCAGCTTTTCTACACCACATAGTTCAGCTCTTCATCTTCGTGCCACAGTTGTCGTCATCGCTAATGCTCAACGTCCACCATACCCAACCCTAATTGCCGTAGCCCGTCTCATGGTCACCGTACTCTTTCTGTCGGGCTCTTTCTTGTTGCGTCCGATGCTTTGGTGGGTGCCCCGAGCCGTGGCGTTGAAGCTGACTCAACTCGAGTGCAGCGGTCTTGCTACTTTCCCTACTGACCGCTTCGCCAAGCTTCTTTCCATCATCCGTAAAGATTAATGCCTCATGACGAGCGCGGGATACGGCGACGTAATAGACGTCTTGGGCCGTTGTGCGCGACTTCGTTTCCAGATTAATCAGCACGGTGTCGCACGTGAGCCCCTGCGCGCTGTGCACCGTGGATGCATACGCGAGACCTACAAACATGGGCATGCGCGCGTCGATTGTCACTTCGCGACCGTTTCCTTCGAGGCTAATCTCGCCGTCACGGATATGCTTGACCGTGAAACGGTCGCCGTTTGCCAAGTCTTTTTCTGCGTCGTTGCGTGTGATCTTGATTTGGTCACCGGCGGCGATCTCGGTCTGCTCAACGCTATAAACCGACAACTGTGTCGTGCGCGCCGGGGAAAACTGAAGGACCTCGCCTTCGCTGTCGTGCACGGTCAGGCGATTGCCCGGACCGGTGTCGAGCACGGTATATTGCTCGCCTCGCTTTAGCCCGCAGTGATAATCACGTTCGGGAATGATGATCGCGCCCTTCTCGTAATACTTGCTGTGCCGGCGTTCGGCCTGCGTGGTGTCCAGCCGGTTCAACAATGGATAGTCCTGCCCGGTCCCCGATAAGCCCAACGCTTCTTGGATGCCGTGATTGATTTTCTTACGGCTGTCGTTGGTGCCAGTGATGACGAGGGTTTGCGCCCTCTCATTGCGATCAAGGCCGGCGTACGCAGCGACGATTGATCGGTATCGCTCCGAAGCCTCCCGAATCTCAGAGATCGCCGAGACGTGGGCGAGTGATTCACGGGATTGTCCGACAGCCGCGAGCTCGACCGCCTTCAACAATTCCGGATCCTTCTGCCGCTGGATGACCGTCATACGAGTAGTCTGCATTCCCGCTTTCATCAATTGGTCAAAGGGCTTACCCGCCTCGATGGCCTTGGTCTGCGCAGTGTCGCCCAGGAACACGACGCGCGCACCGGCTTCCTGAATCGCCTTCATCGTCTCGTGCATCTGCCGTGCGGGGATGACGCCCGACTCGTCGACAAAGACAATCGTGTCGCCATCGATTTTTTTGTCCTTCGCTCTGAGAAACGACTGCAGTGTGCGCGCGTCCAGCCCCTCAGCCTCGAGCGCCTTCTTCTGACTACCGTACGGAGCCAGCGTCGTCACGCGATAGCCGTGCGCTTCCATCAGGTCCTTCGCAGCTTTTGTGATGAAGCTCTTGCCAGTGCCGGCGAATCCGGGGACCGCCATGTATTGATTGCGCGACTCGGCAATCCGCGATACAGCACCGCTTTGCTCGGCGTTCAATGTCGTGCCCGACAAAAAGGCCGCAATAGCTTCCTTGCTGATACGCGGTACAACCGTCCCGCGGCTTTCACGCTCGATCGCGAGAATGTCGCGCTCGCGGCGCTGAGCAATGTGCGTCGTGAACCGCTCGTCGCCTGGTTTCAAGCGGCCCTGCTTGATTCCTTTCGCTACCAACCCAACCGCGTCATCGCGTGTCTTGCCTGCGCGAACCAGCGAATTGACCCACTCGACTCGGCTCATTGCCGGCGTCGCAGAATTGGGTCGCGTCTCTTTACCAGGGTTCATGGAGGTGTAAAGGGCTTCCTCCTTGATCAAATGACCGCCCTCGCTTGCTCGATCAATCGCTGCACGCACGTCCTCAGAGGATAGTATTCCGTATCCATGCCTCAAGGACACGTCCATGAGCTCCTTGGCCGTGATGATCGACTGCCGCTCCGTGAGGCTTTTGATCCCGAATTTGACGATTTGATCCGCGTGGTGAGCAAGCGGCTTCTCCAACTGGGGGGCCTTGATCGACGACTCCTGACCGAAGGTACGATTGCCGGCACCGGCCCATTCGCGGCTAACGTAGTCGATACCCAGCGCGTCAGATCGCTCCTTCCAAATCTCTCGGACGGCCTCGCGATCAATCGCGCCTTTGCGCTGACGCGTCGCCATCGCGGCGTGGTTCTTTTCAGCCTGCGTCGCACTTGCCCGGTCCAGGCCCTTCAGCGCCAGTGCGGCCTCGATCTGCCTACTGCGCGCGCTGAATTCGCTAATCTGATGCTCAGAAAAATGCGCAAGATCAAACGTGCCGTTGCGGTCATAGCGCAACACAAATCCGGCAAGCTCCAGTTCTTTGGCCAACGCCGCCTTGTAGACATTGCCCAGATGATTCAGTGAGTGGATCACCCCGTCGTTGGTCAACGCGCGCCATTGCCCGTTTGCGCGCTGGGTCATGTTCAGCACAAAGGCGTGCGTGTGGAGGTCCGGATCGAGCTCGCGCGAGGTTTCATGCCGGAATTTTGCGACGACCAGATTCTTGGTCTGCTCGACCGACGTTTTCTTGTTCACGGTGCTGCGCGCCATTGCAAGGAGTTCAGCTTCCTCGATTGCCGCGGCCACGGCCCTGTCGTGCGCGGCGATGATTCGTTGATCGCCGTGCACCAGCGCCTGCAGTGATACGCCTTTCGGCGCCGAAAAAGTCAGGTCGTAGCCCAAACGCTCTTTCAGACGTTTACTGCCGACGCTGCGTTTGATGCGCGTCGCGCTGTCGATGCGCCCGTCCAGCAGCTCCCGAAAGCGCTCTTGCACGACTGCACCCTCCAGACCGAGCGCAGCCGCGCCACGACCCTGCCATTGCATGGCGCTGCCGTCCTTTGCGTAGTAGTCGTCCGCGCTGTCGGCGTAGTAAGAGACGACCTTCCCGGCGGACTGACGCGTAATCGTGGTGATGTTCAGCATTACGCCCCCAGAATTTCACCGTCCGGCGTCAGAATGCCGGGGATCGAGCGCGAACGCTGGTAGTTGACGTGCTCGATCTCGAACTTCGCGATAGGCAGGTCGCCGGGAAATGCAAGATAACCCTGCAGGTCCGGCAGACGCATCAGCTCCGAGGGCATCACTACGCGCTCTGGCTTGATCTCCTCGTTCTCGCTGCTAGTGCCCATCTGACCGAAGCGCCGGCTGCTGCCGGAGCGCTTGCGCATCACCTCATGCTGACCCAAGGCGCGCGACATCTTTTCAGCCGTCACCTCACCCATGCGACCAATGCCCATCGCCACCACGGTGCGATGGTTCGCCAGCATTGTCTCGGCCATCTGTTCGCCATAGACCTTCACTAATTGCGAATACGTCTGATAGCCGGACACGACGCACAAGCCCTTCTTTCGGCCTTTGGTCAGCGCATCGCCCAAAGTCGGTAATTTCGCAAGTGATTCCAGTTCATCGAGGTAAGTCCAGACGCGCCGTTTGTCGTCCGCCTTCATGCCCAGCACGCTGCTGAAGACGGAGTCCACCCAACATGAAATCAGCGAACGCAAAGCTGAGCGCATATTTTCATCCCACGTGATAAATAAATTGCCGCCATTCGGATCTGCCAACCAGTCGCGCAGTGAGAATGCCCCCTCCGGCATTTTTAAATGCGGCGGGATTTTGTTACTCAAAACGAAACGGGCGCTTCCGGATGCGCGCGCGTTGCCCGTAAATAGCGCCTGCGCATTTGTCCCTTCCACAAAGGCCTCAAGCTCTTCCATCGTCCGGCCGTTCGTCCATGAAAATACTTCGCGCATTGAGGGGTTTCGACTCGTGTTATAGACCTTGCGCGCCACTTCCGAAAATAACAAACGCCCATAATCATTCCATTCTTCCGAATCCGCACTGTCCGATTGTTGAACAATTGATCGTGCGTAACGTTCGAAGTCATAGTCCTCGCGAATTTCGTTAAAGAAACTCCAGCCTTCCGTTCGGGAATCATAGGGGTTTAATATTTTGTCGCCAGTCTTATAAAACGTCGACAGAAACTCGCCGTCTGGATCAAGAATCACCATGCGATCTTCGCGTTCTAGGCATCCAACCATCATCTCTTTAAGAATTGTCGATTTTCCGACACCAGTTGATCCCCCAAGCGAAACGTGGGTTCGTTCGGCCTTTACTGGCATCGGAACGCCAGCAATTGTTATTTGGCGAATATTCGTTTCACGCGTCCTTTTAGCAAGCGCCGCGGCAGTAACTAACTCTGTACCACGATAAAACTTCAAAAACTGAGCGCCCGCAAACGTTTGCTTGGTTAGCCGAAAACCGACAATTAAGCCGCCGATAGCCAAAGCAAGGCCGCCGATTAATGCCGACCACAGAGGCCACAAATGCGGCGTCTCGCGAATAAGATGACCTAAGGTGGTTCGTACTGTCTGCGGCGTGAAGCCATAAACAAGTTTTGCGACAATCAACCAGACTGCGATTGGCGCCGCAACAAGCGTGGCCAGCGTAATCTGCGCTTTTTGTTTGTCTTCCATCTCGCCCCCTAGGACTTATCCGCCTCGGGATGCCAGAGCTGCACGCCTAGTCGGTTGAGCTCGGCGTGCACCGAGCGTTTGCTGTCGGGTTTTACGGTGAACCGCAGAAGCATCAGCACTTCCGCCAGTATATTTTCAATGTCGGGATTCGTGTGATCAAATCCTGTAACGGGCTCCCGCGTCTGACCACTTTGCGCTGGCGACAACCTCTCGAGAATCTGATCGAGCGTGCCCTGTGTATCGAACAACACGCTCTTGACGTAATCGGAGACATTACCGTCCGAGCGCGCTTCAAGCTCAAGCTTTTGGGCGTCGGTCACGCGGAAGCTGATGGTGGGCAATTTTGCCTCGCTATGTCGTACACGTGTCTTACACCATACGCTCGTCCGATGGACGTTTCAATTGATTTGTAGGACACGGGTTTTACACTAATTTTCATCATTTTTCGAAAATTCTTATTTATCAATAACTTACCAATGCTTTGCATTGCGTATGGTGTATGGCCGATTTAAGGGCAAGCCACCCATGATTTTTGTTAAGGGCGGAGGCATAAAAACACCAAAAACCGGGTCGGAATAGCGTCCGGATACTCTCTCACGCACTGCGTGAGAGCAACTGCCGCTGATTTCCAGCTAGCCCATAAAGGAAGACGTAAAGAGGACAACTAGAGGACACACAGGAGACATTTTGAGGACAAATACAATCTTGAATGTATGAAGAAAGACGTCTAAAGTACAAAAGAAGGGCACTAATCTGACAAACAGATAGCTTGCGAAACTAACTCCGGATACCTCTATATCGATGCCCCTCTCGGCTCTCAAACCACACAGCAATTCGGCCATCATCCGGAAAATGCTCAAGGAGATTGAGGCTGCGTTCTCAGCGGGGGCTTCACGGAAAGACGTGTGGAGTACGCTGCGCCATGAAGAGGGCTTGTCGTGCAATTTTGGAAGCTTTGCAAAAGCGCTGTTGAGGGCGCGACAGCGGAACCAAGCGACACTTTCCGTCCCCCTTCCAGAGCAAGCAGGTACAAGTGCTTTTAAGGACCCGTTAGCAAGTCGCCCGGGCCGTAAGGGTGATGAATTTAACGAACAAAAGGGTTCGGACGAATCAGGAACAAACAATAAAACTGAAGTCGCGGCGAGACCAGACCGCATCAAAACCGAGAAGGATTTTAGGGACATTCGCGAAAGCACAGATTTCACTGGCCTAGACACAAAATACGAGTGAGGACGATATGAAAATCGCCGTGTTGAATTACAGCGGCAGCGTTGGTAAGACTGTCACTGCACATCACCTGTTAAAACCCCGTATGCCGAATGCCGCATTTTACGCGGTCGAAACCATCAATCAATCCGCGAGCGATTTGGGAGCGGCGGAGGTCGAGCAATTACGAGGCAAGGATTTCGGCGCCCTACTGGAATCTCTGATCTTGGAAGATGATGCGATCATCGATATCGGCGCGTCCAATATCGAAGTCTTTATGCAAGCGATGTCGCGCTATGCCGGCTCCGCCGCCGAATTCGACCTGTATGTTATTCCAGTCACGTCTGAACAGAAGGCGTGGCAGGAAAGTCTTAAGACCGTTGAAGCTCTGCTAGGTATCGGTGTTGCCAGTGAAAGAATCAGACTGTTACCCAATCGCATCCAAAATGACCCGACCGAAGAAATACCGGCAATCTTCAATTACGTTAAGAAGATGAAGAAAGGCTGGGTCAATCCGAACGCTTTCCTATTCGAGAGCGAGATTTACGAGTATCTAGCGGCTAAAAAAATCGGGTTTGACACGTTGATTGACGACAGCGCCGATTATCGGACCTTGGCAAAGACGGAAACAGACCCGGATAAGCGCCGCGAGTATGCACGCATGTATCGCTGGACGCAGTTGGCCATTCCCGTGAGAAATAACCTCGATGAGGCCTATGCGGCGCTGGTGGAGTGACGATGGACAAGCCGCCCACAAAAGAAGAGCTGATATTCGACTGGTTCTTGGGAGAAGCGAAGGAGATTTCACAGTCGCTCGAAAAGAGTCAGGCCGAGTCGATTGCTACTGCTGAGCGGCTTGAATCCGCTAAAGCCGATCTGTCCAAGACGCTGAACGCAGCCACTCACGAATTGGTCGCGGCCCATCATGAACTGCGTCGCCACATGGCGGTAGTTCAGGCCGATCAAGGAAAGCTTATTGTGGGCATCCCGAACGCGGTCCGCAAAGCGGCGACCATTGGGCAACGACACATGATGGTGGTCGCCACTTTGTGCGCGGGTATCGGTGGATTTGTAGGAGCGGCGGCGGCGCTGCTGGGGGCCTATCTGTTGCGCCGATGAAGCAACGCAGTGGGCGAGCGGCGATCCATCATAAGCTTAGGACAAGGCATGTTGCACGTGAAAAACCACTTAGGCGCAGCCTAAGTGGTCCGTGGATCACTTCTGCTTCGCGGGACCTAATCCGCGATATCCTCTAGCGACGTTGTGTCGTCAAGATCATCGTCATCGGGTGAGTCGCCGTCGTGGTCGTTACATGGGTCGGCCTTCCATGCATTCGGTACTTCCCTATTGGTGAGGACTTCCGGGAGCCAACCGGTCGATGCAAGCCGGAGTTCGGCAGCTTCGGCAGCCGCATCTTTTTTCATCGCGCCGAGCGGCGCGGCAGCATCAGGTGACACGGCGGTCGCGACAACATCCGCGATACGCGATTTCGAGACGTGGTTTAGGTAGCCCTCCCGCGTAGGCGTCCAGTATTTCGCCATATCGAGGTTGAGGATACCGCTGAGGGCATTGACAGGGTGTGCACTATCAGTCGCGCTTACGCTGTCGAGCGTCGCTGCTACACAAAACGCAAACAGATTCGCCATCACGTCATCGTTCTGCATCAACAGCCACAGTAAAAGGCCGCCGATGTTTGCTGGCAGCATCGCCGACCACTTGGCGCGCTCCGCTTCAATTTCCTTCCACGCGATGCTTGCAGCCATGTCATCGGCTTCGCGAAGCAGCTTGTCATGCGAGCAAGTCACCTGCACCTCCAGCGTGCGTTCGCCGTAAATGTACCCGTAACGATCCGAGAAAATCGTTGGAATCATCCGGTGCATCAGAATGGCAAGGGCGACGCTTGGGTTTGCGGCAAGCTCGGCCTGAACAGCGGCGGTCCGGTGCGCTGTGAGGCGACGGCACAGCTTTTCGCTGTGCAACAGCTTTTCCTTCTTCTCGGGCGCGAAATCAACGGCATCCGTTCCCGCGTCACGTGCCGCAGCCACTTTATCCTCCGGTCTTACGTAGCCCCGCTCGACGACTACTTCTCCCGTGTGATTTAAAAATACGAATGCACCCCCGCTCGCCAGTTGCTCTGGCCTCCACGTCTCAAGACGTTCGACGTATTGATCACATGCTTCACTGGCTGCGGTCGCGGCCTCATCAAGCGCATCGCGCTTGTCGTCATCCTCCTTGATCGACTCGTCGTGGTAGTAGGCATCAAGCGACTTTATTGCCTTGTCGCGAGCCTTTTTAAGCTTGGCAAACTCGCTAGCTTCTTTCTTGGTCATGTCACGGGAGTGCGACGACAGCCGTCCATACGCGCTCAGTTCGTTGTAATCCCGCTTGATGCGAGTTTCGACCCACTTCCATCCTTCCTCGCTGACAGTTTGGGCAATCGCGACGAGTCTTTCGGTCGCGAGGCGTTGAAGCAAGCCTGCGTCCGCGATGTATCCTGCATTGTCCGAGTCGCTGAAAAGGTCACGACGCACGAAACCGCCAGCGGCTTCATACGCGTCAAGCGTGACGAACGCGACAAGTGGATTGTTGCGCACGTCGATTTCTTCGCTAGTGATCGCGGCGCGCAACTGATGCGGATCGCGCAACCATGATTGCGCGGCGTCGAACCACAAGCGCTCCTGCAAGCCGTGGTCGTCCGTGAGCGCGAGCGCGATCACTTGGTCGGTCGTCATGCCATCATCACGGTACACGTCTAAGAGCTTGGGCGACACGTTTGCGATTTTGAGTCGGCGTTGCACCGTTAGAACTGGCACCGAAAAGAGAGCCGCGATGTAGTCTGCACTCTTTCCCTCTTCGATAAGCAGTCGGAATGCCATGGCCTGATCCGCCCCATGCATCGAGTCTCGGGAAAAATTCTCGATCAAAGAGGTCGCAACTGCTTCGGCCTCGGTGACGACCTTGACCGGGATGGGTTCATCCGCGCCAATCGTCCCCCGCTCGGCCATCAATTGAAGCGCGGCCAGTCGGCGCTGACCGGCACACACACACAATTTCGGTTTTTTGCCGCGCGCGCCCTTCATCGGGTGCGCAACCAGATTTTGCAGTAGACCTTTCGCAGCGATGCTATCTGCGAGACCGTCAATTCCTGTCGCCACTTTCCGGCGGACGTTGTGCGGTGACGGGCTCAGGCGCGATAGGGCAACCTGTTCGATTTTCGTATCGCCGCCAAAGGTAGTTTCCAGCAGCGATCCAGATACTTCAATAGATGCGACATCATCGGTCACTTCGATTTCAAAAATACGATCTTCCATTTTTCAGACTCCTGAAATAGGCCAGAACAAGATAAAAACGAGGTGCCCGAGCCACACTCGGAGCGTTTTCTGGCCGGTTAAAAAAGAGGTGGAAAAGAACCGAGCGGCATTTGATAACAACCGCTCTGCTATAGCTGCTGGTTAGTCGGCGTCAACACTGACTGCAGAAAAGCCAGCGCCACACTGGCGGCTGTAGCCGTCATCGTGCGTAACGAATTTCTTCGCGGCCGTGGCACTTGCGTTCACTTTGAGACGGTCTGTATGCTTGTCGAGCGCAGCATGAATCATGGTTTGAACGCTGCTCGAGCCATCCCAGTGAACTCCCTGAAGCTGCACGCGGTAAAGCTCGCCCGAGCGGAACTGTTCAACGGTTGGCTTGCTCACCCGGCTTTCTTTGAAGTTGCCCGCATAGCGACGCGAGAGGTAATCAATTGCTCGCTGGATCGCGGCGTCACTGTAGTGGCGGCTGGTCGTGATGTAGTCCGCGCCGAAGTGCACTTGCTGGCCGTCCATCATGTGATGAATCGAGCCTTGATAATCGATCGAGCCGTCGAAGTAAGCGGCCTTGAATCCACGCGTGATTGATTCAACCTGCGCGGGGTTCGGACCATCTGTCCAGCTAACGCTGATCGATGCACCTCCGCTGTAAGCGCTGCTGCGCACTGAAAACTTCGCTCCCGAAAAAGCTTCTTTCAGCGATTGACGAATCAACTTTGCGGTTTCAGCACAGGTGAAATACTTGGTGGTCATGATGTGGTGTCCTAAGGTATGTGCTGACAATCATTCGGGTGTCACGCTGACGTTCCACCACTGCTGACCGTCGTGTTCCACGCGAATCCGCGAACCGGTCATGACGACCTCTCGCAAGTCGCCTTTCACATATGCCCTTGGGTGAGCCTCGGGAGGTGCGGAGGGAACGTCCGCTGGTTAGTGGGGTTGTTTGTGTGGGTGGTCGTTGCGCTCATAAATCCCTCCTTTGTCTGCCGTTCAGTTTCATCTGCTCTTCGGAGCCGCCTCGGCGCATGATTTGCACGGGGCGGATTCGGTGCAAGGGCGCGCCCGGAAGCCGCAGCGAAGCACAGCCGCAGGCGAGCATCGAACGGGTGAGGACGCGGCGAAGCGAACCCTTGTGCCGAATCCGGCTCGTGCTATGCGTCGATTAAGGGGCGGCTCTGATGGGCAGCTGAAATGCGCTTTGAACGGCAGACAGAGGATGGAGCGCGACAATGCGCTTCCCACACAAGCAACCCCACGCGCGGGAGCCATCAGGCTCTCGCGCTCTCTGGCGCGACGCGCCACTGTTCAAGGGTGGGTGAGCGGAAAGCGATTGGTTTGTAACTGGGTCGGTCCCCCGTCAGCCTAATTTTCGCGTTTTCAAATTCCGCGTTCTGGCATCCGCGATCCGGTGTACGATACTGTATGGATATACAGTGCTCGCTATGAACGCCCTACCGAAAGACATCGAATCGCTACACCCAAGTCTTTGGCGAGGGACGCAATTGGCGCGTGCCCATGGGCGGACCGTAGACACGGGTTACGCAGCGCTATCAGCCGAGCTGCCTGGCGGCGGCTGGCCGTTGGGAACCATGACCGAGCTGCTTTTACAGCAGCCGGGCATCGGCGAAATGCGCCTGCTGGGTCCTGCCATGGCGGCGGTATCGGATAAGCGCTCGATTGCACTGATCGCCCCGCAGCAGGTCCCCAATGCGCACGGTTACGCCTTTATGGGCATTGATCCAGGCAAGCTGATGTGGCTGAAGGCAGTTAAATCATCCGATGCGCTGTGGAGCGCGGAGCAGATCCTGAGAGCAGGCAGCTGCGGTGCACTCGTGCTCTGGCAGCAACATATTCGCGCCGAGTCGCTCAGGCGCCTGCTGCTGGCGGCGCAGAGCTCCGAGATGCTGTTTGTTGTCATGCGGCCGCTGGCGCGTGCCCAGGACTCGTCGCCTGCGTCACTTAGGCTTGCGGTTCGGGCCGTCGCTGAAGGCGTCGCCGTCGAACTGATCAAGCGCAAAGGTCCCGCTGCGCCGGCGCCGATTATGGTCAAACTCTCTCCGTCGCCCAACTTGATCAGCGAGCATCGTCGCGTCCAGCGGCGCACGGTCGAGCTGCCCGCGCCCGCGGTCGAGCACGCCGCGATCACCGAATAGTTCGTACCGAGATCGATGCGATGCCCAAAACCCTCCCTGAGTTCGCACCACTAAGCCCAAAGGAACTCCGTTCGCTCTGGAAAAAATACCGAGGCAACGAAGATATCGAGCGGCTCGTGTTGGAAGTTCAGTTCAGCCGGGGTGTAATCAACGAAGTCGACGACTACTTCAAGATCATTCATCGCACATGGCGGCAGGAAAATCTGGGTGAATTGATCGCGCTCGAAAAATTGCGGGTTGTGTTGGTCAAGCAGCACCTGCGCCAGACCGTCCTCGCCGAGATCAAGCCGGCGCCCAAGGGAACGAAGCCATCTGAGCCACCCGAGCCCGAACCTGCATTGGTCGACTGACGGGGGCCCATGACGCACATCGAGGCGGGTTCGATAAATGTTGGAACTACAACGACTTATGGGCTTTCAAGTGATGTTGTCCACAACGCTGTCCACAAATTGTGTGGACAACTTCGTGGGCTCGGTATCGTGGCGAGGATCAGTCAGTAATAGCAAACTTGTCGCGATCCTGGCCCGCGATCCAGCGAGGGGGCTTGCCGCGACCGCTCCAGGTCGCGCCTGATGCTGGATCCCGATATTTCGCAGCGACAGGCGCCGATTGCTTCCGCGGGCCGCGGCTACTGCGTGGCTCGAGGTCTTCGGGCTTGACTTCGTATAGGGCCATCTGCTCGCGAATCCATTCGATCGCGTCACCGCGCTCGGCGTTTCTCAGTTCTTCAATCTGCTTTTCCAGTGCTTCACGTTGCGCAAGCAGTGCGCGGTAGCCAGTGTTCGTCATGTGGGTCGTGTTTTCTTCTATGATTAGTGATGTGAGTTCGACCGATCATGGCTCCAGCCGTTCCAAAAACGAAGATATGGCAAAGCAGTTACGTGCGCCGCTCTGTGCCGATTGTACGTTGACCAGGCCGTGTGACGGCGAAGCGCAATCGACCCTTGGACGATTCGACATTAGGTCAGGACAAAAATTAAAATGAGCACGCAACTAAGCAATCGGTGCAGGACATCCCTATACCGTGTGATATTCGGTAAGCCCAACAGTAACGACGAACGCATCGTCTTCCTGATGGCCGGCAGCCGAGAAGCCGCGTCCAAGCGGGCGACATCGGTACTTGCGGCGCTCTTTGACATCGAGCCGCTCGAAGTCTATCTGTACAACCTCGCGTCCTTCGTCGACCTGGTCGATTCGGGCGCGAGCGACGACGAAGACCTTCGTATTTTCGAACTGGGTTGGAAGGGACCAATGGTCAGTGTATGGGCTGAACACCCCCTGTTCCTCACCGACGATTCATCGGTCCTTGGCAAGTGGGCCGAACTCTACGCGGACCTCGCCAGCGCGACGGCAGTGGAAGCAATCAGACGCGCTCGTTCTTGAACTTATCCCGCAGCCACGCTGCTTGTTGCCTCACTCGCCGAACGTGTTCGCGACTGTCCTCGGCTCAAGCTGCGAGGCGATACTCGTAATACGGCTGATGACGATCATCGAGAATGGCGTATTGAGCTGCCAGGTTAGCCGGGTCCGGATTGAGCCAGGCGTTAATGTTTTCGGGCTTGATCGGAACGATACAGCGGTCGTGTCCAGCGAGCGCGATTTCCGCTGGGGGATCGTCGGTGACGGCAGCAAACGACAACAGGTCCAGTTCACCCTTGCCTGTCCACCTCGACCACAGGCACGCGATCAACATGTTTTGCGGCGGGTTCGGCTTGAACTCGAGCACGAGGTTTTCTTCTTTCTCGCCTTCAGCCAACTCACGGGCCTCGACGCGGTGACGCGGTACGTTTTCATAAAATGCGCTCACCAGCATTACGCCGTGGGTGTATCCGAAGAGCCCTTTCCAGAACCCTTCTAGGTTGTCTCGTCTCGCGTTGTACGTTCCAGGATATTTTGTGTCGTAGAACGCCGGCTTGCCGGCGGGTCGACATTGATAACGCATCGGCTTGACCACAAGCTGACCATTTTCGACAACCATCACCGGCGCGTATTGCCCGGGAAAGATCCGTGAGTCACGGTCCTTCAGTTCGGTGCGGTTGAAGTCTTCCAGCTTGCCGCGGATCCAAGCGATCTTATCGGTCGCAATCCGCTGGCTTTCGGTCGCCGCTTTTGTGGTCTTTGTCAGCAGCGTACGCTCGGCATCGGCCAGCCGCGTGCGCTGTTTGAACAGGTCCTCTTCAAGCTTCGCCGTTTGGCCGGCCGAAAACTCGACGATCGCTTCTTTGATGCGCGCCTCTGCATCGTTTTTCGGCAGCAAAAATGGTGCTTCCATAGCCTTCGGAATTTTCGATTTTCTGCCGCTGCGACGGTCCCAAAACAATCGAAAGAATTCATCGATATCGATGTCCGCGCCATAGACGTGCACGTATTTGCGATAGTCCGCCGTGATCTGAGCCGAGTAATGGAATGAACGCATCCCACCCGTGAACGTAGCACGATGGAAACTGGACCTCACGGGCCTACTGCGTCAATGTGGCAGGTGCAAAATGCAAGTATTTCCCAGCGCCAGGAGAATCCGAAATGAATGCTACGCCAGTTGGAGTTGATCTTGCAAAGAGTGTCTTTCAAGTGCACTACATCGACCAGGAAACTGGCGAGATTGTGA
>NZ_JBSIPA010000998.1:0-331 GCF_053574605.1 Caballeronia sp. M23-90
CGGCAGCCATGAGTGCTTAAGCACGTATGGATGCCCCATCCCGCGCCATGCGCGGGGTCTTAAGTACACGCATCGGTTGAGATCAGTGTTGTGCCTGATATAAGTAGTAGCAAACACAACCCCAAGCTTCACCCGTAACAACGAGGCGTGCTCAACACATGCACTCGACTACTTCTTCCCCAGATTGGTTCAGTCGCACCGCATAAGCGACTGAACACCCCCTCAATGCCTGATGACCATAGCGAGTTGGTACCACCCCTTCCCATCCCGAACAGGACCGTGAAACGACTCCACGCCAATGATAGTGCGGATACCCGTGTGAAAGTAGGTA
>NZ_JBSIPA010000999.1:0-331 GCF_053574605.1 Caballeronia sp. M23-90
AGTTGAAGCGTGCCTGCAGCGATGGTCGTGCCGCCGGTATAAGTGTTGCTCGACGTAAGCGTTGTGGTGCCCGCGCCTGCCTGTGTGACCGAACCTGCACCGGAGACCGCGCCGGAAAACGTCGTGGCATCCGAGCGATTGAAGACGAGCGATCCGTTGTTGTTCACATCGCCGACAATGCTTCCCGATGTACCGCCATCGCCGAGTTGAAGCGTGCCTGCAGCGATGGTCGTGCCGCCGGTATAAGTGTTGCTCGACGTAAGCGTTGTGGTGCCCGCGCCTGCCTGTGTGACCGAACCTGCACCGGAGACCGCGCCGGAAAACGTCGTGG
>NZ_JBSIPA010001000.1:0-330 GCF_053574605.1 Caballeronia sp. M23-90
GCCCGTATGCATATTGCCAGTCGGTCGGCATGTGGACGTTATGCGCGCCCGAGCCCGGGTTCAACAGGATCTGCAGGTAATACCACTGGTTGGCCTTCACGTAATGCGCCACGGGGCTGCCGAACATGCTGTTGTCGGCAGGGAAACCCTGGATATGCGGCGACACGTTGAAGACGAAGCGCCAGTATCCGCACCAGCCACGTGTTTCGGCCTTGGGCGCTTTTTCCTCGTTCACCCAGGCAGCGGGGCAGTTTGTTTCCAGCGAAAAGTCCTGGGCAAGCTCCCACGACTTCATCAGTTGCCACTGCGCCGTACCGTACAGGTTCTTCT
>NZ_JBSIPA010000111.1:0-16055 GCF_053574605.1 Caballeronia sp. M23-90
TCGCCGCCCGATTGCGCACCGCCGCCTCTGCAATGGTCTCGATGTGCCGGAAGACTTGCGGCGGGCGCGCTGCGCGTTCGGCGTCCTCGACCAGTTGGTGATATTCCGCTAACTCCTCCCGATACCATTTCGTGCGAGCCTCGAAGATCGCGCCGCGCTCGGCCATATCGCCATTTCGCGTTGATACCGTTCATCCTCGGTAAGCGCCGGGGCGAAACCGCTATGCGCGATATAGGCAGGCTTCGCGCGCACGATCAACGCCGCCCCGTTTCGCACTTCCCGGCACAGCGCGTTTATCACGTCGCAGGGCCTGTCGCCGTAGGGACTCGGACGGTAAGACGGTACCGCACGCATAAGGAAAGTTTGGATACGCTCGACTAGCGCCGGCTGGCTCGCCCAATGTTCGAAATTCGCGGCCTTGAATAAGGCTTGTCCCGCGTCAAGTGCTTCCTGCTGCTCTTTGGTTCTGCCGTGCGGCGCGTAATCCCATCGCTTATAGAGCATGAACCGATGGCCTTCATACCGCATTAATTCGGTTGTCATCCTGATTATTTTTTCGTTGCAACGCCCCCAAACGCTAACGCACTTTTCCGCGCGTGCATCTCAATAAGAGACGGGCGCGCGGACGGTGCGTTAAACGGGTGTTTGCGTCAAGGGCTTTGCAGCAACGCGCGGATCGAATCGACCCGCCAGAAGACCGACTTCGGCGACAAATGCACGCCAGCCGGGAAACGTCCGCTCTTAACCCCGCGTCTCCATGTGGAAGCGGAAACCGGGATGAACGATAGGACTTGCTCAACGGTCAGCAATCTATCCGGCGGCATGCCGTCAAGCGATACAAGCGCCGCCACAGGCCCGGCAAAGGGTGCAGGCGTGCACTGACAACTTAGGTACCTCAGAAGAACAGCAACCCGCATGCTTCGCCACCAATGTGGGTAGCGATCAATTACGAAACCGCGCCGGATTGTTCAAGTCGCGCTAAATATTCTCTTGCCTCAAAACGCAAAACACCGCCGATGCAAACTCGCACCGGCGGCATTCTGTTTCTGCTGCTGTTACCTCGCTCTAATCCCGCGCAATTCCCGCCGCACCATGGCTCAACCAGTCCAGCACCGCGCCCGTGTCGTCATCGCCCGCTTCACGGACCTTTGTCATCGCTTCGCTCACGTCCGCGCTCGCGTTTGGAACCGCCCGGCGGATCGCTACGCCCACCGCCAGGATGTCGATCATCACAAGATGCAAGATGCGCGAAATCATCGACATCTGCGACTCGCGTATCTCGATGTGATCCGTCTCCAATGCGACCGTCGCGCGCTTCGCCAAGGGCGTATTGCTCGACGTGATCGCAATTACGGTCGCACCCTGCTGCATCGCGATTTCAAGCACACGCAGCAACTCCGGCGCGCGGCCCGACTTGGATACCGCCACGATCACATCGCCCTTGCCCAGCAACGCCGCCGACGCCGCCTGCATGTACAGGTCGCCATAAGCAATCGTAGGAATGCCGAAACGGAAGAACTTGTAGTGCGCATCCTGCGCCACGATGTTCGAATTGCCCAGCCCGTAGAACTCGATCCGGCGCGCACCGTTCAAAATGTCGATGGCCCGTTCCACATGATCGAAATTCAAATGCTCGCGCAATTGCAGGATCGCCGAGACGGTGTTGTCGAGCACCTTCGCGCCAAAATCCGTGGCGGTGTCTCCAAGATGCACCTGGCTGTGACTCACCGGAATCGTGCCCGTCAGACCGGTCGCGAGCTTCAGCTTGAAATCCGACAGCCCCTGGCACCCAAGCGACCTGCAAAAACGGATCACCGTCGGCTGGCTGACGTCGGCTTTACGCGCAATATCGATGATCGGGTCATTGATGATCGAGCGAGGATGGTTCAGCGCCAGATCGGCCACGCGCCGCTCGGCGGGCGTCAGCGCATCGCGCATCTGGCGAATGCGTTCGAACACGGCCGAAGATCCGCCGTTCGCACGATTCGACAGCTGCTCCGAGAGAATCGCTGATACCCCCAGAAACGCCGGATATTCCGCGGTGATGATGAACGTCGGCACGCTCGACAAATACTGCTGGAAACGCCCTTTCGCCTCGAAGCGCTCGCGAAACTGCGACTTCGTGAAGAGTTCGCCCAGCTTCAGCACCACGCCGCCGCCGATAAAAATCCCGCCCAGCGCGCCCAGCGTCACCGCAATGTTCCCGGCGAACGTGCCGAGGATCCCACAGAAACAATTGACGGCTTCGAGCGCGAGCGGCTCGCCATCGTGCGCGCGCTGCGTGATGCTGGCCGATTCCAGATCGTCCGGCACGGAAACGCCATCGCGCTCGGCCAGCGCCTGATAAATCAGCAACAAGCCAGGACCGGCCGACACGCGCTCGAACGAGACATGCGGGAATTTCCTGCGCGCAAAACGCAGGACGATATCCTCGGTTTCGTTCGATGACGCAAAGCTCGCGTGGCCGCCTTCGCTGCCAAGCGCGATCCAGCGGTCATCGGCGGGAATCAGGCCGGACACGCCCAGGCCCGTGCCGGGCCCAAGCAACCCGATCACGCTGTTCTGGCGCCGTGACCCGCCGCCAACCTGCACGCGCTGGGCATCAGTGAGACCCGGAAGCGCCATGGCCAGGGCGGTGAAATCGTTGACTACGAGCAAGGTATCGAACCCCAGCGCGCGGCGCGTGGCTTCAATGGAAAAGCTCCAGTCGTGGTTGGTCATCGAAACATGATCGCCGTCGACCGGATTGGCGATCGCCACGGCCGCATGGTTCACGCGGCTGACTTTCGTGTCCTTCAGGTACTGCTGCATTGCTTCGGCAATGCCCGGGTAATCGTTGCCCGGATACACGCGGATCTCGCCGATGACACCCGGCGCCGTTTCGAGCGCGAAGCGCGCGTTGGTGCCGCCGATGTCAGCCAGAAGCCGGGGTCCATCAGCGTGCTGGCTTTGGGCCGCTACCGTTACGGCCTTACTTTGCACACCAGTAGACATCGAGCCTGACTCCTTGAGCGTTTGCCAACGTGGAGATGGCGTTTTTTTGCGGTGCGGCGAGCGCGGCGTTCAGTACATCGAGTTTTTTCTGTCCACTGATGAAGAGGAACAGCTGCTGTACGCCCTTGAGCGCAGATATGGAAAGCGACACGCGCGCATGTGGCGCGCTGCCCGGATGAACGGAGATGAACCGGTCGGGCGTGGTGATCGCGAAATCCCACTCGGGGGCATCGGCAAAAATCGACGCGGTGTGACCGTCCTCGCCCATGCCGAGCACGGCGACATCGGGCACGCGGCGTTGTGGATCAGCGTTCAGGTCGCCGATATGCGCGGCGAGCGGCCGGTTGACATCCACGAGCGGCAGGAAATAAGCACCGCTGGCCGCGTTCTGCAGCAGCGTCTCGCGCACGAGTCGCGCGTTGCTGGCGCTGTCCGTTTCGGGCACCCAGCGGTCATCGACGAGCGTGACATTGATATGCGCCCAGTCGAGCGCGTGCGTCGACAGCGTTTTCAGGAACGGCTTCGGGCTCGTGCCGCCCGAGACGGCGAGTGTTGCATGCTGGGTCTGGTTACCCGATGCACCCGATACGGCGGCATCGGCCGAAGCTGCGCCGCGAGCCGCGAGCGTTGCAGCAAGCGCGTCGCCTACCGCTTCTGCCAGGGCGTCGGATTGGGCGCCTGGTTCATCGAAAGTATGAAGCTGGATCACTGCTCCTCCATGCTGCCTTGTTTTGGTTTCATTTCGCCCGCCGAGAGTCGCACGGCGGGATTTGTCTCGGCTTTAATTGCAACATGTCTACAGCACAAACGTCCTGGAACACGTTCCCACCGACCCGCTGGAACAAGCGGGCTTAATTCTCTTCTTCGAGCCAGCACGTGCCGTGTTGCGCCAGCATGGCGCTTGCGGCCGCCGGTCCCCACGTGCCTGATGCATAAGGCTTCGGCGGTTTCGACGATGCAGCCCATTCATCGAGGATCGGCTCGACATAACGCCACGCCGCTTCCTGTTCGTCGCGCCGCACGAAGAGCGCGAGACGGCCATTGATGACATCGAGCAGAAGGCGCTGGTAGGCCTCCATCTGCCCTTCCTTGAAGAACTTGTCGAAGGCGAGATCCAGATGGACGCTCGCGAGATTCATGCCTTCGCCCGGCTGCTTGGCCAGGCAATAAAGGCGGATCGTCTCGTTCGGCTGAAGGCGAATCACGAGGCGGTTCGTACCTGCGCGCAATGCATTGGCGCCAAGCGCCGAGTGCGGCACGGGACGGAAATTCACGACGATCTCAGCCGTGCGGTCGGCAAGCCGCTTCCCGGTGCGCAGGAAGAAGGGCACGCCGGCCCAACGCCAGTTCTCGATCTCCACCTTCAACGCGACAAACGTTTCCGTGTGACTGTCAGGACGCACGCCGTGCTCGGTCGCGTATGCCGGCACCGACGTGCCCTTGATCACGCCCGCATGATATTGGCCGCGCACGGCGACCTTGCTGATATCGCGCGGATCGACAGGCTTGAGCGCGCGCAGCACGCGCAGCTTTTCGTCGCGGACCGAGTCGGAATCCATGGAATGCGGCGGCTCCATCGTCACGATGGAAAGCAACTGCAGCAAGTGGTTCTGAACCATGTCGCGCAAGGCGCCGGTGTTGTCGTAGAAGTCGCCGCGCGCTTCCACGCCGAGTTCTTCGGCAATCGTGATCTGGATGCTTTCCACCCATTCGCGCCGCCACAACGGTTCGAAAAGCGCATTGCCGAAGCGCAGCGCAAGCAGGTTCTGCACCGGCTCTTTGCCGAGGTAATGGTCGATCCGGTAGATCTGTTCTTCCGCGAAGATTTCGCCGACGGCGTCGTTGATGGCCTGCGACGACTTCAGGTCATAGCCAAGCGGCTTTTCCAGCACGATGCGCGCGTTTTCGCTCAGGCCCACGTCGGCGAGCGCGCGGCAGATCGGCACAAACAGCGACGGACCAGTCGCGAGGTAGAACACGCGCGTGCCGCCATGCTTGTTCACGGCGTCGCGCAGCAGCTTGAAGTCTTCCGGCTTGCCGAGGTCGAGCCGCACATAATCGATGCGCTCGAGAAAACCCTTCCACACTGCGTCGTCCACACCGTTCTTTGAGACGTGCGGCTTGACGTGTTCGTCGACCCAGTTGAGATACGCATCGCGATCTTCGGAGGCGCGCGCCACCGCGACGATCTTTCCGCCCGATGCAAGCATTCCGCCACGATGCGCTTCGAAAAGCGCCGGCAGGATCTTGCGCATCGAAAGATCGCCCGTTCCGCCGAAAAGAACGAAGGTGAAATTCGAGTCGTTTTGCATGTGTCTCCGCAGGGGTTCTGAAGGACCGTAGTCCGATAAAATTTTTTTTGACACTGAATTGTAGTTTAACTACAATTCAAATCAAGGGGTAACGTGATCTCGGAAAAAAACACTTAGTCAATCAGAACATGCGTGTTTTCCCGGAGATTCATGTCTAGTTGCATGGTAATGGACCTGAGCCAAGGACGCTCTCGCCGAACGGTTCGCCGTCAGGGAATGTCATGGAACAGGCTAAAGCCGCAGGATGCAGGACCCCGGTCGCACGTCACAGTGGTCAGCCAGTGTGAACGGGCAAAAATCAAAAGAGGAGACACAGTTGCGATTCGACACACTCATCTCTTGAGAGCCGTGCGGCCGAGGTTCGGTCTGCCGGCCAGACTGGCGCGCCCGCCGTTCATCGACGAGGCAAACCGGTCTTATCCCGCTGACACCGCCGACTCCGGCCACTTCAAGTCTGTTCAGTTCCAGCCATCGCTTCCTGGCGGCATCAGGGGCCAATCGTTTTTTGTTCAGGTGTTCGGAGGAGATAAACAATGAAATTTCGCAAGCTCATGGGCGCGCTCGGCGCTGCAGGTCTGTTGTGCGGCGTGACGGCACAGGCGGTTCAGGCTGCAGAAGCCCTTTCCGTACTGCACTGGTGGACGTCCGGCGGTGAGTCGAAGGCTATTGGCGTGTTGAAGGACGACATGACCAAGCAAGGCTACACCTGGAAGGACTTCGCGGTTGCCGGTGGCGCGGGCGCCGCGGCCATGACCGCACTCAAGACGCAGGTGATCTCGGGCAACGCGCCGTCGGCGGCTCAGATCAAGGGTCCGCTGATCCAGGAATGGGCTGACCAGGGCGTGCTGGTAAACATCGATTCGGTGACGGGCGACTGGAAGAAGAACCTGCCGCCGGAAATCGACAAGGTCATGCATGCAGGCGGTCATTATGTAGGCGCGCCGTTCTCGGTGCACCGCGTGAACTGGCTGTATATCAACAAGGACGCACTGGACAAGGCAGGCGGCAAGGCCCCGACCACGTGGCCGGAATTCTTCGCCCTCGCCGACAAGATGAAGGCGAACGGTATTGTTCCGGTGGCAGCAGGCGGCCAGCCGTGGCAAGACCTGACGTTGTGGGAAGACGTCGTGTTGTCGCAAGGCGCCGACTTCTACAAGAAGGCGATTGTCGATCTGGACCAGAAGACGCTGACGTCCGACCAGATGGTCAAGGTGTTCGATACGGTTCGTCACGTGCAATCGTACTTCGATAACGGCCGCACCGGCCGTGACTGGAACCTTGCAACTGCCATGGTCATCAACGGCAAGGCCGGCATGCAGTTCATGGGCGACTGGGCCAAGGGCGAGTTCGCCGGCGCGAACAAGAAGTCGGGCACGGACTATGTCTGCGTAGCCGTTCCGGGTACGGAGAAGGCTTACACGTTCAACGTCGATTCGTTCGTGTTCTTCCAGCAGAAGGGCGCGAAGGATGCAACGCCGGGTCAACTGGCATTGGCGAAGACCATCATGACGCCTGAGTTCCAGGAGCAGTTCAGCCTGAACAAGGGTTCCATCCCGGTTCGCCTGGGCGTGCCGATGACCAAGTTCGACGACTGCGCGAAGAAGTCCTACGCCGATGAACAAACGGCCCTGAAGTCGGGCGGTTATGTTCCGTCGCTGGCGCACGGAATGGCACAAGGCGATGCAACTGCCGGCGCCATCACCGACGTCGTCACGAAGTTCATGAACTCGACGCAAGATTCGAAGAGCGCAGTTGCCGCTCTCGCGAACGCAGCGAAGACGAAGTAAGCGTTTTAGTGTGACGCACGGGCGCGCTCTCTCGGGAGCGCGCCCGAAAGCACAAGTCGATTACCGTAAAAACCGCTGTATCCCTGTTCCGGCCTGAGACTCTTGCCGGCAAATTTTCAGGAGTCGAGAAGTGGCTGCCTCCCCTAGCGGTATCGCGAGCAAGACATCGCGCACCCCGCCCCGCCGTACGTCGCCCCTGGCGGCGCTTGCCGATACTTACATTCCCAAGCTCGTACTCGCACCCAGCGTGCTGATCGCGCTCGTGTTTGTGTACGGCTTCATTCTGATCACCGGGTATCTGTCGCTGACGAACTCGCGATTGATGCCGCGCTACGATTTCGTAGGCTTCCAGCGCTACACCGAGCTGTTCTCCAACGACGTCTGGTGGACCTCCGCTGCAAACCTCGGCTGGTTCGGCATTCCGTTCATCGCCATTTGCGTCGGGCTCGGGCTGTTCCTCGCCATCCTGCTCGACCAGAAGATCCGCAATGAAGGCGCGTTGCGAGCGATCTTCCTGTACCCGATGGCGCTGTCGTTCATCGTGACGGGTACGGCGTGGCAATGGATTTTGAACCCGAGCCTCGGACTCGAGAAAGTGTTCCACGACTGGGGCTGGACGAGCTTTTCGTTCGACTGGCTCGGCAACCCCGACAAGGCGATTTTCTGCGTCGTGATCGCGGCCGTGTGGCAATCGACTGGTTTCGTGATGGCGCTGTTCCTCGCCGGTTTGCGTGGCGTGGACGCGGAAATCTTCAAGGCGGCTCAAATGGATGGCGCGTCGTTGCCGCGCATCTATCGCAAGATCGTGATCCCGAGCATGCGTCCCGTGTTCTTTTCCGTGCTGCTGATTCTCTGCCACATCACCATCAAGACGTTCGACCTCGTGGTCGCATTGACCGCGGGTGGTCCGGGCACGTCGTCGTCGCTGCCGGCCATGTTCATGTACACGTTTTCGTTCAACCGCGGACAGCTCGGCCTGGGCGCAGCTTCGTCGATGATGATGCTCGCCACCGTCGTCGCCGTGCTCGTGCCGCTCATGTATCTGGAATCGAGGAGCACCCGCAATGGAATCTAAGATGACGATCAGCCGCGCCGTCATCTATGCGGCGCTGGTCCTGTTTGCCCTGTATTTCCTGTTCCCGATCTACGTGATGCTCTCGACGTCCTTCAAGGACCTCGACCAGTTGCGCACGGGCAACCTGCTCACGCCGCCGACATCGTTCACGTTCGCACCGTGGGTCAAGGCGTGGTCGCAATCGTGTACCGGCGTGCGCTGCGACGGCATGGAACCGTTCTTCATGAACTCCGTGCGCATGGTGATTCCGGCTGTGCTGCTTTCGTCGATCATCGGCGCCTTCAATGGTTACGTGCTCACGCACTGGCGTTTCCGCGGCGCGGACCTCGTGTTCACGCTGCTGCTGGTGGGCTGCTTCATCCCCTTCCAGGCCATTCTTCTGCCGATGGCGCGTCTGCAAGGCATGCTGGGACTCGCCAATACCACGACAGGTCTCGTACTCGTTCACGTGGTCTACGGTATCGCGTTCACGACCATGTTCTTCCGCAATTTCTACGTGAGCATTCCGGCCGAACTGGTGAAGGCCGCGCGTATCGACGGTGCGGGTTTCTTCACGATTTTCACGAAGATCCTGCTGCCGGTATCGTTGCCGATCTTCATGGTTTGCCTGATCTGGCAATTCACGCAGATCTGGAATGACTTCCTGTTCGGCATCGTGTTTTCGGGCGTGGATTCAATGCCGATTACCGTGGCGCTGAACAACCTCGTGAATACATCGACGGGCGTGAAGGAATACAACGTCGACATGGCTGCTGCGATCATCGCTGCTCTCCCCACCCTCCTCGTCTATATGGTCGCCGGCCGGTTCTTCGTGCGCGGCCTGACAGCGGGCGCGGTAAAGGGCTGATTTCCGCGCGGCGCTTCCACAGGTTCGAACCGAAGGAAGCGCCCGCGATAAAAGATCAACAGATGCGCGGACGACCACACTCAGCGCAGAGAAACTAAAGGATTCATAGCATGGCAAGCCTTTCAATCCGCGACGTATACAAGACTTATGCGAACGGCGTCCCCGTTCTGAAGGGCGTGAACATCGACATCGAGGACGGTCAGTTCCTGATCCTCGTTGGCGGTTCGGGCTGCGGCAAGTCCACGTTGCTCAACATGATCGCCGGCCTGGAAACGGTCACCAAGGGCGACATCATGATCGACGGCAAGACGGTGAACAACCTCTCGCCGAAAGATCGCGACATCGCGATGGTGTTCCAGTCGTACGCGCTGTACCCGTCCATGACGGTCCGCGAGAACATCTCGTTCGGGCTGAACATTCGCAAGGTGCCGAAGGACGAGCAGGCCGCCATTGTGAAGCGCGTGTCGGATACGCTGCAGATTCAGCATCTGCTCGACCGGAAGCCCGGCCAGTTGTCGGGCGGCCAACGCCAGCGCGTGGCAATGGGCCGCGCTTTGGCGCGCGACCCGGTGATGTTCCTGTTCGATGAACCGTTGTCGAATCTCGACGCGAAACTGCGTATCGAAATGCGTTCGGAAATCAAGCTGCTGCATCAGCGCCTGGGCACGACGATCGTGTACGTGACGCACGATCAGATCGAAGCCATGACGCTCGGCGACCGGATTGCGGTGATGAAGGATGGCGTCGTGCAGCAATTCGGCGCGCCGCAGGACATCTACGATTCGCCATCGAATTTGTTCGTGGCAGGTTTCATCGGCGCGCCGCCGATGAATTTTATCGACGGCAAGCTGGTCGAGGCCGGATCGGGCGTGGGTATCGAGCTGGATACGGGCGTGTCGCGTACCGTGTTGAACCTGCCCTTCGATGCCGCCGCCGTGCGTGGCAAGATCGGGCAGAACGTGATTCTTGGTTTGCGTCCGGAGCGCATTACGGATGCCCGCAGCGCGCACAATGTGGAAGACGCACGTCTGCAGCCGGTTGAGGTGAAGATCGATGTGATCGAGCCGACCGGTCCGGATACGCTCGTGTTCACCCAGGTGAACGGCAAGCGCGTGGTGAGCCGCGTGCACCCGGCGGCAAATCCGCAGCCGCTGACGAACATGACGCTGCTGTTCGATGTATCGAAAGCGGTGTTGTTTGACGCGAAGACGGAAGAACGGTTGGCTTGAGCTTTCTTCGCGTTCAATGAAGCCGCGCAGACCACACATTCTGCGCGGTTTTTTTTTCGATTGCCGGGTTGCAACAACCCAAATGATTGTTACAAAACTTAAATAGGAATAGTCCGAATCCACATGGACCTCGCCGGTCTGACGCATTGAGCCGACGCAACCGCGCGCCGAGACTTCTTCGCGACACGTCA
Organism: Caballeronia sp. M23-90; assembly: GCF_053574605.1. Classification (NCBI taxonomy): domain Bacteria; kingdom Pseudomonadati; phylum Pseudomonadota; class Betaproteobacteria; order Burkholderiales; family Burkholderiaceae; genus Caballeronia; species Caballeronia sp. M23-90. The sequence goes on from NZ_JBSIPA010000111.1 coordinate 10,436, forward strand.
TCAGGCACAATCAGCCTTCTGATTCCTGATCACGTCGGCGCACTCGCCGGCAATCCAACGCAGGCGCGCTTTCCTATATGACAAACTCCTTCCTCAGCCAACACCCCGAACTCGAATGGCCCGCTGCTGCCGGCGCCGATCCGTTCATAGAACTGGAGTCGCTCGATAACGCCCGCGTCGAGCAATGGGTTGATTCGCAGAACGCGCGTACGACGACCGCATTCGGCAAGACGCCGGAAACGGACGCGCTCACCGCGCGCCTCAAGAAGGCATACACGTCACAAGAGCGCATCGTGTCCTGCTCGCGATATGGCGACTGGGGCTACAACACGTGGCAGGACGAGGAGAATCCGCTGGGCATCGTGCGGCGCACACCGTGGGCTGCATGGCTCGCGGGCAAGGCGGAGTGGCAGATCGTCCTCGATGTCGACAAACTCGACCTCAACAACAATCCCGACGATGCCACCCGCTGGGCGCTGCATGATTTCGACATGCTCTACCCCACCTGGGACCGCGCGCTGGTGAGCTTGTCCCCGGGTGGTTCGGACGCATGTCTCGTGCGCGAGTTCGATATCGAATCGCGCACTTTCGTGGAAGATGGCTTCGAGCTTCCCGATGTCGGCAAGCACGACATATCGTGGATCAATCGCGACGCGGTGTATGTCGGCTGGGACGACAGCGCGCATAGCAAGAAACCGGCGCTGACCACGTCGGGCTTCCCGCGCCAGGCGCGCAAATGGAAGCGCGGCACGAAGCTCGCCGATGCGCCCATTGTCTTCGAAGGCAAGCGGCGTGATGTATCGGCGGGCGTGGATTACGACCCGCTCGAAAACCTGCACCTCGCGTCGCGTGCGACCTCGTTCTTCGAGACGCTGCAATACTGGCTCGATGAAACCACTGGCGAGTGGCAACAATACGATGTCCCGCTGCACGTCGAGCTCGAGCACTGGAATGGCTGGCTATTCGCAACACCACGCGAAGCGTACGATGCAGGCCCGGCGGTGCACGCCGGCGGTTCCCTGCTCGTGATCCGGCGCGACGCGTTTCTCGCCGGCGCGCGGGATTTCACCGTGCTGTTCGCGCCATCCGGCCGCAACGTGCTTGCGAATATCGACTTCACGAAGCACTGGCTGCTTGTATCGCTGATGAACGACGGCTCGCCGCAAGTCCAGTTGTACGCACCGCCTGCGGATCTCGACGGCGCATGGGGCCGCCGTGACTTCGCGGTGCCGGCCGCGAGCCAGTCGTATGTGAATTCCATCGACAGCGAGCGCGACGACACCGTGCTGGTGTACATCGAACATTTCCTGAGTCCGCCGTCGATGTATTTCGCGGATCTCGCCGCGCCTGGAAGCGAGTGGCAATTGCTCGCGCGCCTTCCGTCCCAATTCGATGCCACGGGTCTGATCGCCGAACGCCGCCACGCCATGGCGCCCGACGGCGTCAAGATCCCCTACTGGCTCGTCGGCCGCGAAGCGAACGTCAAGGGCGAACAATCGGCGCCGTGTCTGCTGTATGGCTATGGCGGTTTCGAAGTCGCGCTCGACCCGCATTACGACGCGACCACCGGCATGGCATGGCTTGAAAGTGGCGGCTTGTATGCCATTGCGAACATTCGTGGTGGCGGCGAGTTCGGCCCGGGCTGGCACCAGGCGGCGCAGCGGGAAAAGCGCCAAGTCGCCTTCGATGACTTCATTGCTGTTGCAGAAGCGCTGGTGGCATCGGGCGTGACGACATCGAAACAACTTGCGGTGCGTGGCGGCAGCAATGGCGGCTTGCTGACGGGTGTGATGCTCGTGCAGCGGCCCGAGTTGTTTGGCGCAGTGTTATCGGAGGTGCCGCTGCTCGACATGGCGAGGTTCCATGTGTTGTTGCAGGGGGCATCGTGGATGGACGAATACGGCGACCCCGACGACGCTGGCGACTTGCGCTTCCTGATGACCTACTCGCCGTACCAGAACGTGAAGGCCGACGTAACGTATCCGCCGGCGTTGTTCACGTCATCGGCGACGGATGACCGTGTGCATCCGGGCCACGCGCGCAAGATGGCGGCGAGGATGCAGGCACAGGGCCACGACCGCGTGTGGTACCTGGAGAACCGCGATGGAGGCCACGGCGCGGGCGTGGAAGCGGAAAGCATTGCGAGGGGGGAGGCAACGGCGTTCACGTTTCTGAAAACGATGACGGCCCAACGTTAAAAAACAAAGGCGCAGTGTGGGTTTCTTGGTCAATGGATTCCCATACTGGTGGCGAAGCGTGTGGGTTTCCTGGTTAATGGATTCCCACACTGGTGGCGAAGCGTGTGGGTATCTGTTGACGGAGGGGGAGGGTTTCAAGTGTTCTTGATTGCGGCGTCGAGCGTTCTTCTGAAGTACCAAACAGTTGTACGTGCACGCTCGGGACACTTAAGAATTAGCGGTTGAGAGGCGTTTTCTTTGCTTCGTTTCTTTTTCGCCGTTTGGAAAAAGAAATGAAGTCCCGCCACGGACAGTGGCTAATAGTGCGAAAAAGAACGGCTAGAACAGAACGCGCGGTAGCTTAAAAAGCAGCAACCCGGCACCAGCCCCGACCACTACGACCAAAGCCCGGATTCACCCAACGGTCCGAGCCTTAACCGGCGTCCCATGCCACCGTAAGACCAGCGTCCGCCCGGCAAAAGTCAGCACTCCGGTCACGGCGATAACGATCCCCATGCCTTTTGGCGTGCCATCGTGCAGCATCCCGATAGCGAGACTTGCGAGCGCCCCCAACGCCAACTGCACGGCGCCAAACACAGCGGCCGCTGCGCCGGCATTATGCGGATACCGATGCATGAGATCGGTCGTGCAATTCGCCGAAAGCAGCCCCACGACGCCCACAACAAAAAACAGGCACCCGACAATCGACCACAACCCACCGATCCCGGTGATACAAACAAACGCGGTAGCAAGCGCGGCAACGACACTAACAAACGAAGCGATTGAAATCAGCTTCAAAGACCCGAGCGCGCCGACAAGCCGCGTATTCACCACATTCCATCCGATGATCCCGATGATATTCATGCCGAAGAAGAACCCATAATGCTGCGGCTTCACATGAAAGTAGTCGATATAAACAAACGGCGTTGCGGTGATATAGGCGAACATCGACGCGAACGCCATCCCGCCGCATAACATGTGGCCCCACGTGACGGGATCGCTGAGCAAATGCCCATAGGCGGCAAACGAGCGCCCAACCGCCGAAGAAGCCCGTTTCTCCCGCGGCCATGTCTCCGGAACACGCAGGTAAGTGGTCACCGCGCACACCAGTCCAAACAACGACAACGTGACGAACACCGCGCGCCACCCGCCGAGCAGCAGCAACTGCCCGCCGATCAACGGCGCAAGCAACGGCCCGATGGACGTCACGATCGCCAGCATGGACAACACGCGCGCCGCGTCCGATGGCGCGTGGGCATCGCGTGCAATCGCCCGCGCCAGCACCGAAGCCGACCCCGCGCCGAGCGCCTGCAAAAAGCGCATCAGAACCAGCGAATCGATGGAAAACGACAGCGCGCATCCCACGCTCGCGATCGCATACAAGATGATGCCGCCGAGCAGCACGGGCCGGCGCCCATAAGCGTCCGACAGCGGTCCGTACACGAGCATGCCGAGCGAGAATCCGAGCATGAAACTGGTCAACGTGATCTGCGCGGCGGCGGCTGTCGTGCCGAACGCATCGGCAAGAGACGGCAGGCTTGGCAGATACATATCGATGGACAGCGGACCGCATGCCGCCAGCGCGCCGAGCAGAAGAATCAGCCGGCGATCGGAACGGCGCTTGATGATTTCGGGCATGAGAGACAAAAAGGAACGTAGGGACAAGATCTTCGGCGGACGTCGAAACGACTTAAACGAAGCCTTAACAGTGGGAGCATTGTACGCGCCCGGTTTGGCCCTCCCCCGCCACGAGCGCAACGCGCCCGCCCCTTGCGGCCCGATCCAGGCGACTCCGGTACAATTTCAACTTGATTTCGTGCAGCCGCGCCAGCGCGCCCGACCATCGTCCGGCGCCGGATCGAAGCTTCGCAATCCCCGCGGCCGCAGCCCTCTCAAGCAGAACCCGTCATCCAGCGCAGGTCCAGTCATGTCCAGAAATGAAGCTCTCTTCGAACGCGCCCAGAAAACCATTCCCGGCGGCGTGAACTCGCCGGTGCGCGCGTTTCGCTCGGTCGGCGGTACGCCACGATTCATCGAACGCGCGTCGGGTCCGCATTTCTGGGACGCCGACGGCAAGCAGTACATCGATTACATCGGTTCATGGGGGCCGATGATCCTCGGCCACGTCCACCCTGAAGTGCTCGAGGCCGTCCAGCGCGTGCTGGCGAACGGCTTCTCGTTCGGCGCACCGACTGAATCCGAGATCGAAATCGCGGAAGAGATCTGCAAGCTGGTTCCATCGATAGAACAGGTTCGCATGGTCTCGAGCGGCACCGAGGCGACCATGAGCGCGCTACGTCTTGCGCGCGGTTTCACCAAACGTGACCGGATCATCAAGTTCGAAGGGTGTTATCACGGCCACGCGGACAGCCTGCTGGTGAAGGCGGGGTCAGGGCTGCTGACGTTCGGCAACCCCACATCGGCGGGCGTTCCGGCGGATATCGCCAAGCACACCACCGTGCTCGAGTACAACAACGTCGAGCAGCTCAACGAGGCGTTTGCCGCGTTCGGCGGGGAGATTGCATCGGTGATCGTGGAGCCGGTGGCCGGCAACATGAACCTCGTGAAGGGCTCGCCGGCGTTTCTCCAGGCGTTGCGCGCGCGTTGCGACGAACACGGCGCGGTGCTGATCTTCGATGAAGTCATGTGCGGCTTTCGCGTCGCGCTCGGCGGCGCGCAAGAGGTCTATGGCATCAAGCCGGACCTGACGTGCCTCGGCAAGGTGATCGGCGGCGGCATGCCCGCGGCTGCGTTCGGCGGCCGCCGGGACATCATGGCGCATCTCGCGCCGCTTGGCGGCGTGTACCAGGCGGGCACCTTGTCGGGGAACCCGATCGCGGTCGCGGCCGGTTTGAAAACGCTGCAACTGATCCAGGCGCCGGGTTTCTACGAGACGCTGACCAGGCAAACGCGTCATCTCACGGATGGCCTCGCCGCGATCGCCAGGGAAACCGGCGTAGCGTTCTCGGCCGATGCCATCGGCGGCATGTTTGGTCTTTATTTCGCCGATAGCATTCCGGCGAGCTTCGCCGAAGTCACGAAAAGCGACACGAAGCGCTTCAACGCTTTCTTCCACGAAATGCTCGATGCAGGCGTGTACTTCGCGCCATCGGCGTATGAAGCGGGCTTCGTTTCCATCGTCCACGATGACGCCGTGATCAACGCCACGCTCGATGCCGCCCGGGGCGCTTTCAGCCGTCTCGCTGCCTGATCAACGCTCACGTCAGAAAAAAAGAGGCCGCCGCAATGTTCTCGCAGACCGATTTCTCGCACATGGAGCGCGCGCTGGCGCTCGCCGCGCGCGGGATGTACACTACGACGCCCAATCCGCGCGTCGGCTGCGTGCTGGTCAAGGACGGCGATGTCATCGGCGAAGGTTTCACGCAGCCTGCCGGGCAGGACCACGCCGAGATCCGCGCGCTCAAGGACGCACGCGCGCGCGA
>NZ_JBSIPA010001001.1:0-324 GCF_053574605.1 Caballeronia sp. M23-90
GTTGTATCAGGCCCGTCGGTGGCCGGTGCGACGCGACAGCCCGAAACAGCGCCTGCATGACCAGCTGTTTTGTCATGCGCTCGCTCATGGCATAGCCGACGATCTCTCCGCTAAACAGATCCTTGAGGCCGGCTAGATACAGCCATCCCTCATCGGTCGCGATGTAGGTAATGTCACCGCACCAGGCCTGATTTGGCGCGCTCACACTGAAGTCCTGGTCCAGGATGTTCGGTGCGACTGGCAGGTTGTGCGTCGAGTTGGTCGTCGCCTTGAACTTGCGCTTTTGCTTGCAGCGAAGGCCGAGCTTCGCCCGCAGACGCTTGA
>NZ_JBSIPA010001002.1:0-321 GCF_053574605.1 Caballeronia sp. M23-90
AATATCGCGCTCCATCGTGACCGTCGCCAGCTCGCGCTTGACCCGCGCCAATTCCGCCTCCAACTCGCTCTGCGGCTTTTGCGTCTCGCCTACCTTCGTTAGCGTCCCTTTTCGCTCGGCAACGACCCAAGCGCCAAGCGTTTTAACCGACAAAGATAATCGGCCCGCAACTTCTCGCTGCGACAGTCCATCGACAAGAACGAGCTTCACCGCCTGCTCGCGAAACTCCTTCGTGTAGCGGCCTTTCGGTCCTCGATTCATTTGATCTCCATTTCGCTCATTCTACGAAACATTGATCTCCACTTTCTTCAGCCTATCTCA
>NZ_JBSIPA010001003.1:0-319 GCF_053574605.1 Caballeronia sp. M23-90
ATAAATCAATTTCCTAAACGGGGTCGTCCGAAGACGCCGCCACAGATGAGTCCGCAGCTTCCCCTGGGCCAGGTTTTTTGACGGGGTCGAGACCTCCAAGAAGCATACGGCCACTGTCTCTGCGCGCGTCAAGTGTACGCCCCTGAAGTTTCTATTCATGAGGGTCGCGCCCAAGCGCGTGGGGCGGTTTTTTAAGACATGATGGCCTCCAGAGAACGCGGCGTTGACGTTCATCCGATAATTGGACGACCTTCACTGAACCACGGAGACAGTCATGGACAAGATCAAGTTTTATGTCGGGCTCGACGTGCACAAGGAT
>NZ_JBSIPA010000112.1:0-16034 GCF_053574605.1 Caballeronia sp. M23-90
GTGGAAACCTTGTTCTATTTGCCGTGGAATCGGCATTAACTTTGCCGTGGAATCGGCATTAACTTTGCCGTGGAATTCGTGATTTTTTTCCCGTGGAATCCTTGTTCGCGATGGCGTGGAATACGCATTTGACGACGTTCTGCCCGACTGCGCTGCGCTTTGACAGGCGCAGCGGCGTTGGGCAATCAATAATCGTATTTCCGGAAACCGAGCTTTCCGCTACTGCGTTGATGCCTTGCGCGAACCCCGAGACGTAGTTGCCGGTAATGATCGTGTCGGAGGTACCGGGGTCAGGCAGCAGGATGCCAGTGTTACCGCCGCGAGTCGTGGATCCTTGCACATGATTATCGGCAATGACCGCGCGGGTGACCGCCCGCGCGTCGTGACTGACGCTCGGATCCACGCCGAATTGAATCCCATTGTTCGCCCCAAGCGCGGTCACCACGTTTCCGGTGATGGTAATCGCCCCGCTCGCGTCTTCGACATGAAGCGTACCGTTCGCGCTCGCGCTGTTCGAAGCGACCGTGTTGCCGCGAATGACGAGATCGGTCACGTGCGCTACATTGAGCGGCAGATCGAGCTGCAGCTTGCCAGGCGTGATCGTATTTCCTTCAACGACAACGTTGGAGCACATGATATGAGGCGTGTTGACGCCGATGCTCGCGTCCACACAGCTATTGCCGCTGATGTGCAGATGCCGGGATGGTTTGCCCAGCGGGTTCTCCCTGACCCGCCTTTCCATGCCGTCTTGATTGTTGATTTGAACTCCATATGAGCACTTTTCAAACACATTGTCTTGTACATACAGACCGTTGAGCCCGGTGCCGAGGAACCACGGGCCAAAGATGTTTGACTGGGACTTCGACGCTTCCGTTGTACGCGAGAAGACACGGTTTCGAAAAAAACGCTGGTTGGAAGCGTCGTTGACCGCGTTGAGCACACCCTGCATCGTGTCCTTGCCGATGTTGGAAAGATCAAAGACCAGCTCCGTGACAAACGTATCGGATCCACCCCACTCAAAGGCGCAACTTGCTTTTGCACTGTCGACTTTACAAGTCAGGGTCGCCCCTTCACCGACAGTCGTGACGTCGCGAGCGTAGATGCTTCCCTTGACAAGATAAGTGCGTCCACGCAAGAACACGGTGCGAATCGAAGTGCCCCGGACGTGCGCATACATTGCATTCAACGCGGCGGTGTCATCGGATACGCCGTCTCCTTTCGCGCCGAAACTCATCGGCGTGACAATGGAAGCGTTTCGCATGGCGACTTCGTGGGAAAACGTTCCGGTTTGCGGCGTTAGTGTTGCCGCATGCGCGATGTGCCGGGTCGCGAGGAACATGCCGCTCAGCACGGCGTTGGTACAAAAAAGGCGGCGTGGGTTTTGTGGACGCTTCATTGAGAGACATTGACAAGACAGGACGTTCGCGGGCAGTCGATTATGCGATGAATATGCAGCCCATTGTAGTTAATCCTCCCACAATCTCTACTCTTCAAAGCGCTCAAAATTGCCTTACATCGACAAGTCGCCAACCAAAGTTGTTGCTCTCTGTCCGCTTGCAACTAGAGTTGAAACCTGACGATCGCGAATTTTCAGCATAATCACCGTATCGTTAACCGCACGTTCAATCCAAGCGGCGCGCGGCGCATCCAGCATGATTGCGTTAGCGGTATGGAGCACCATCGACAGCCTCAAGCCTTTTATGGTGAGTAGGCGCGCAGTGTCATGCGGGCCAGCATCCATGCTGTGAATGGGATTTGCTCAATCACGAATGACGCGCTTGCCCGGCCGCGCGGCAATCTCGCGTGCGAGTTCCACGAACGCGCTCAACACCGCAGGCGGCGATGGATTCGTCCAAGCGAGTTGCAATTCGCTCACCGCCTGGCGTTCGCGAAGCGGCCGGTACACCACGTTATCCATGTGCACGTGCTGCACCGAGGCAGGCACCAGCGCAATGCCGAAACCCGAGCTGACAAGTCCGAGCGATGCGTAGATCTGCCCCATTTCGAATAACGGCGATGGCGAAAAGCCGCCCAGCGCGCAGAGCTGATTGATGATTGCGTGATAGTCAGGCGCGACATCCTTGCGATAGTTGATCACGCGCATGTTCGCGCAATCGACGATCGAAATGGTGCGCTTAGTGGCAAGCGGATTATCTTTCGCCAACGCAACGACGAACGGCTCACGCAGGATCATCGTGGATCTTAATTCCGTGTCGGGCGGCACGGCGCGCACGAACGCGACATCGACTTCACCGCGCGCAAGCGCGTTGAACTGCTCGGCGGCCGTGAACCAGCGCAACTCAATGGATACATCGGGAAAGCGCTGCTGGAACTCGCGAATGAGCGCAGGCAACAGCGTGTACGCGATGTGTTCGAAGAAGCCGACCGCAAGCCGCCCAATCTCGCCGCGCGCCGCGCGTTGTGAGTCGATGACGGCAGCATCTGCCGATGCCAGGATGCGCTGCGCGCGGTCCGCAAACACCATCCCCGCCGACGACAATGTCACACGCTTGCCCCGCCGGTCGAATAGTTCCACGCCAAGTTCATCTTCGAGTTCGCGAATCTGCCGGCTCAGCGGGGGCTGCGCCATATGCAGATGCTCGGCGGCTTTGGTGAAGTTCAGGGTTTGCGCGACGGCCAGGAAATAGCGCAGATGACGAAGTTCCATGTCATACCTTTAAGGTACTGAAAGCGAACTAATTATATCTTTTACAACACTCCCCGATGCCGCTACGATCCGGCTTGAAAGAGATCAACCAGGAGAGATTCATCATGAAGCTCAGTGATGTGCAACTGACCGCGTATGCGCGCGACGGGTTTGTCGTGCTGCCGTCATTGCTGGCCAATGTTGAAGTTCAGGAGATGAAGCGCGAGCTGAAACGCATCCAGCAAATCGATACCGACCATCTGGTTCGTGAAAAAACCGGTGGCATTGCGAAGACGATCTACAAGGTGCATGAAACACAGAGTCCAACGGCGTCGCCCGTGTTCCACGCGGTATCGCGTGCACCGCGACTGCTCGAACCGGCACAACAACTGTTGGATGATCCTGCGCTCTACATTCATCACACGAAGTGCAATCTGAAGACCGCCATCGATGGTTCTGTATGGCAATGGCATCAGGACTTTGGAACATGGCACCTGGACGGTGTGCCAAACCCGACGATGACCACCGCGCTAGTCATGCTGGATGAACCCACTGAAATGGGGGGCTGTCTGTATTTCATTCCAGGAAGCCACAAGCTCGGCTCGCTGCAACCCGCTTTCGACGACGCGACCGGATACCGCTTTTACGTCGTGCCAAAGCCGAAAATGCTCGAAGTCTTATTGACTCATCCGAGAGCGGTACCGATCATCGGCGCGCCGGGAACGGTCGTATTTTTCGATGCCAATATTGTGCATTCGTCTGGCCATAATCTTTCGGGGGACGACCGCTGGCAAGCGTATATCGTGTACAACCAGGTCGCGAATCGTCCCGCCGAAGTGGAGAAGCCACGCCCGGATTATGTGCGTTCGACTAACTTCGTGCCATTGCAACCGGGTAGCGACGACATTTTTGAACCGACCGCATACGGTGCACTACTGAAGGCGAGCTAGACGTCAATTCGATAAGGCAAATGGGTTCCACAATACATGCAGCGCTGGCCACGACTCGAGAACGATCCAATAGCTCATGCCGCTCGCAATGCATTATCGACTGCGTTGAGCAACGCTTCCGGCCCGACTGGCTTTCGTAGAATGATGGCATTGCCAATTTCATCCAGCGCGAGCGTATCTGCGTAGCCGCTCACGAAAATGATCGGAAGCGAAGGTTGCTTCAAGCGAGCAAGGCGCGCGACTTGAACCCCATTCAGCCCCGGCATGATGAAGTCGATGACAGCCAGCACCGGTTTGATCTCGTCGAGCACGCGTAGTCCGTCCGCGCCGTTTTCTGCTTCGGTCACGTCGTAACCGGCGCTACGGAACATTTCCGCGAGCGCAATACGTACATGGTCGTCGTCGTCGATCACAAGAAGTGGCCCAGGGCGCGATGTTGCGAGAACAGGTGGCGCACCCGGTTCGAGAGTACGCGGCCCCGCTGTTGCCCGCTCGGCAGTGAGCGGCAACAGCAGATCAATCGTGGTGCCCCCTCCCGGCGCGCTTCGAATGCGCAGATCGCCACCACACTGCTTCACCACCCCGTACACTTGCGCCAAGCCGAGGCCCGTGCCCCTGCCGCGCTCCTTCGTGGTGAAAAACGGGTCGATCGCCCGCTCGATGACTTCGGGCGTCATGCCCACGCCGCTGTCACTCACGCGGATCATGGCGAAGCCTGCATCGCCTGGGTCATGGCGTGGCGAAGTGTCGTCCAGTGTGAGGATGCTGAACGTGCCGCCGGCAGGCATGGCATCACGCGCATTGAGCGCGAGATTCAAGATGGCGAGGTGAAGCTGGTCGGCATCGGCGCGGATCCAGGCACCGGGCGCGAGCAACTCGATGTCGATCGCGACTGTTGGTCCAAACGCATGATCCAGCAAACCTCGCGCATCTTGCACGACCGCGTCGAGTTCGATTGGCCGCATGTCGAGCCGCTGCGTACGTGAAAACGCCAGCAACTGGGCGGTCAGTTTCGTTCCACGCTGAGTGGCGACTACAGCATTGTCCACGTAGGTACGCGCTGGATGCTCGTCACCCAGCCGGCTTTTGGCAAGGTGCAAGTTGCCCGAGACAGCCATGAGCAAGTTGTTGAAATCGTGCGCGATACCGCCGGTCAATTGCCCCACTGCTTCCAGCCTTTGCGCGCCGTACATTGCAGATTCGGCTTTCGCGCGCTCGGCGCTTTCGTGATTGAGTGCCGCCGCCTGCTCGGCAAGGCGGGCGGTGAGACTGTCTGCAGTCTGCTGCTTCAGTCGATCCGACAACTCCCGTTCCAGGTCGAGCGTGTCAAGCGTCTTGCCGTCGTGCAGGATCAGTGCGATCAAAGGGGCAATCGTGATCATGACAAGCAGTGCCATCGCGACGGCCGTCCCTAGCCTGCCACTGTGCATGGCTTCTAGCAGCGCACCACCCACGACTGGCGGCAGCAGCGTGAATGCAAGCTGATGCCGGGTTGCCGCGCCGCCCGTGCGCGAGGATGCAATCATCCGCGCCCAGCCGTGGTCTGCTTGCGCAAACACCGTGGCGAGTCCAAGCGCGAATAGCGCGGCGGCAGTGTGGACCGCCATCGTATTGAAAAGAAAGAGCGCGTAGAGGTCTCGAACGCCGTACGGGTCTCGAACGCCGTACGCGTAGCCTAGCAGCGCCGTGCCCGAGAGCAGCAACGCTGCACTCGCGAGCATATCGGCCAGGAGGTGCCGCCGCAGGAGCCGCTGATGTTGCGCGAGACCGACAAGCGCAATTGCGATCGCGGTAGCGATCGATGTACGCCCACTCTGCCCGGGCGGCAGGCCAAAAAGAACGTGCGCCAGATTTGGACTGATGACGTCTCGCCCGAAAGCCGCATGGGAAGCCAATGCGACAATGGCAGCCAGGAGTGCAGTCCAGCCGGCGACCAACGCTGCCCGGCGCCGGACGAAGAACGCAAGGGCGGCGCATCCTATACCGAGGGCCGTCAACAGCGACATGCCCTGCAACGAAGGTGCGAACGTAATGAGCAGCGCAGAGTGGGTGACATACCCAATGAAGACAGCTGAGACGACCAACAGCGCCAGCGCGGCTAGAACCTGCGCGGATCGGGTCATCATTCTGACGTATATAAGGTTCACCGGCTTTTCGTTATCAGCGTTACGGGAATCAAAACCTACCGACACGGATGGCTATCCAAGGGAGCCACGCATCCAACCGTGGGGTCGTATGTAGCAACGATCAAAACCCATTTGTGCGGACACGCGATTCACTTGGGGGTAACGCCTCCATCAATTCAAATATCTTGCTGATCGGCACCGGCTTTGCAAAATAGTAGTCGAAACCGGCTTCGATCGCTTCCTTATGGAATTCAGCCGTCGTGTACCCGCTTAAGGCGATCAATGTCAGCGGCTCGTTATTGAATCGTTCCCGCAAAGTGATCGCAACATCGAAACCAGACATGTCCGGCAACCCGATATCGACTATTGCAAATGTTGGTCGAAATCCCGCATCCAGGCTCAGCGCGGCTTTCCCACTAAGGGCGATGCGACATTCGTGACCATTCATGTTCAACAATGCTTCCAGTGAACTGAGCGAGTCTTCGTTGTCATCCACGAGCAGCACTCTCTGCGGTTGCCCTCCGTATGTTGGTGCGCAGTGGTCCGGTATGTCAGGCGCAAGGTTGTGAACACGCGGCAACTCGACTACAAAGGCGCTGCCCTGCCCAATGCCCGCGCTATGTACGCTCACAGTGCCACCATGATCGCTCACCAGGCGCTGCACGACCGTCAGCCCGATGCCGAGGCCGGCTTCCTGACGCCCAAGCCCCATGGACGCTTGAGCAAACAAATCGAACACGCGTGGAAGCATGTTGGCGTCGATGCCAATACCCCGGTCAACGATCTCCACGCGCACGCTATGGTCGTCGAAGTCGACTCGAATGGTGATCTCATCCGCTTGTGACGTATAGCGCGCAGCGTTGTGAATGATGTTGCCGAACACTTGCTTCAACCTGCCGACATCGACCCGGACCATGACAGGCTCGGGCGGATACTCGGTGACTACGCGGTGTCCGTGGCGCGCCACTTCAGCAGCAGTCATTTCAACTGCTCCATCAATCAGCGTATCAACACGCGCAATTTCAGTCCTCAACTCGACTTTGCCACGTGTAAGCCGGGACACGTCGAGGAGGTCGTTGACCATGTGGGAAAGATGCTGCGTCTGGCGGCCGATCACTGCCAGGGTCTTTGTCTGATTCGCGCTGAGCGGCTCGGCGCTGCGCTGCGCGACTTCGAGCGATAACGAGATTGCCGAGAGCGGATTGCGCAACTCGTGCGCGAGCATGGCAAGAAACTCGTTCTTGCGGGCATCCGCATCTTCAAGCTCGGCCTTGTTGCGGCGCAGTTCCTCGAGCGCAAGGAGCATCTCACGATTCTGCCGCTCGAGCTCCTCGACAGGCGTCTGTGCCTTCCTGCGCATCAGCTGCTCGACCAATCGATTTAACTGGATGGTGGTAAGTCGGGGCGTATCGCGGGGAAGGAACATTTCCAACGATACCGTCGTCCCCTGGCCCGGTTGCGAACGGATAAAAAATCCGTCGGCCATACGCCGGCTGCCCGGAATCCCGATGGTCGACGTCCTTTCGGGCCGTGTCGCGTCGGCAAGCAGTTCGTCGATGTTCGTAATACCCGGCCCTTTGTCCGAAATCTGCGCCACCACGCACTGCATGTTGATTGCTTCGCTGGCGTCGCCGACAAGGAACGTCAACGTACCTCCACCAGCAAACTGTACGGCATTGCGCGCGATTTCAGAGATGGCCGTGATGAAACGCGTGCGTTGCAGATTGTCGAGCCCGAATAGTTCGCCCACCTGGCGCGACCGGTCGCGGATCGCGACGAGGCTCAGATTGGTGCTGATCGGCGTGGAAAGGATTCGATGAAGCATCTCAAACCGCCTTGACGACGACAACGGTCGCATCGTCCGTGTCGCGCGCGAAGTCGCGATGCAGGACTGCGGCAATCAGGCTTGGATGATGTTGAATCAGACCGGGATGGCGGTTCAGGTTCCAGCGGGTCGACAAGCCATCCGTTGTCAGGATGATGACGCTTCGGGGCGTCCATTCGATCGAAGACTGACGCACAAGGCGCATGTTGTAGCCCACTGTTCCATCGGTGGAAAGCAAATGCTGAATGCTTTCGCCGGACGCCACGATCCCCACGATGTTGCCTACTCCGGCAAACTTGATAGAGCCGGCTGATGTATCGATTTGCACCACCGCCATGACAGCGCCGCGCGTCGATTTGAGGGCTTCATGCGAGCGACGGAGAATGCTTTCCGGAGTGTCGTTCCGGTCGGACTGACGGAAGATGTCCACTGCACAACTTGATGCAACGGACGCGAGGGGACCATGACCCAGGCCATCCAGAAGTACTGCGCGCATCAGACCGCCCCGCTCGTCGGCCCCCCAGGCGTCACCGCAAATTTCCTGGCCAGCCTTCGGAGTCGACCGTGCCCCGACGGCATATGACGACATGTCGGCGGCATGCGATTTCGAGTTCTGGATGCGTGCCAGGACGGCGGTGCCGGCCCCTGCAACGGAATAGATGTCGAACAAGTGCGAGTGACGCGACATCGTGCCGAATCCCGCACCCAGACTACCGCCTGTCGAGAACCCGTCACGCCGGGCCGCGTCGAGGTTCGCGATACCTGGCCCACGGTCGAGAGCGAGCAATTCGAGGCCCAGGACGTCGCCGCTTGCATAGCGCCGCAGCAGGATCTCACCGCTCCCGGCGTACTTGATGATGTTGGTTGCCGCTTCGGTTGCGACCAACGCGGCGTCCGCCTGATAACGCTCGGAAAATCCGAGGCTTTGCGCAAGCTTGATCGTTGCGCGCCGCGCTTGCGCCACCCCGCTTTGATCCGTGAGACTCAGCGCCTCTTCCATTGCGTAATGCTCACTCTAGTGCCGCCATTGACGGTCGATGTTATTTCGAATTCGTTGACCAGGCGGCGCGCGCCCCCTAGTCCCAGCCCCATGCTTTTCGCCGTGCTGTAACCGTCTTCCAGCGCCCGTTCGATATCCGGAATCCCTGGCCCTTCGTCCGCAAACACGAGCTTGATTCCGGTGCGCCCGTCGCGTTCGACCTCGGTGATCGTGACCGTGCCCCCTTTGCCGTGTACAAGCGTGTTGCGCGCAAGCTCGCTCGCCGCTGTGACGAACTTGGTTCGTTCGAGCGTCCCGAAAGCAAGTTTGATTGCGAGTTCCTGTATGAATTTACGCGCACCGTTGACCTGGTCGGACGTGCGTATTTCAAGAACGGCAGGGCTCAGTGCAATTATGAGGATTCTCCCGTCCCGTCCGACGCGTCGAGCGCCCGCCGCAGCAGCGCCATGCCCTTGTCAACGTCGAGCGCCGTGCGAATTCCTTTTAACGACATGCCGAGTTCGACCAGCGTGATCGCCACGGCCGGGCGCATGCCGACAAGGACCGTGGTGGCGTCCAGCACGCGCGCCATGGCAGCAATATGCCCCAGCGTCCGTCCGATAAAAGAGTCGACGATCTCGAGCGCAGAGATGTCGATAAGCACACCGCGCGCCCTCGTCTTTTCGATGCGCGAGGTCAGGTCGTCCTGCAGATTCAATACCAACTCGTCGTGTAGCTCGACCTGAATCGATACCAGCAGGAAGTCGCCGAGCTTGAGAACCGGAATTTGCTCCATACTTATTCGCCTGTCTTGACGCTGCCCAGCTTGCCGACTACCAAACCTACCCTGCGCAACGCGATCTTGAGCGCTTCGGCCAAGGTGGCCTTGGTCACGACATCGCCAAGATCGACACCCAGGTGCACGATCGTTTGTGCGATCTGCGGTCGAATGCCGCTGATGATGCACTCTGCGCCCATCAGCCGCGCGGCGGCGACGGTCTTGAGCAGGTGCTGCGCGACCAGCGTGTCAACGGTCGGTACGCCCGTGATGTCGATGATCGCAATCGCGGCTTCGTTCTCAACGATCGAATCGAGCAGACTTTCCATCACGACCTGGGTGCGCTCGCTGTCGAGCGTGCCAATCAGCGGCAATGCAACGATCGAATCCCACAGCTTGACGACTGGCGTAGTGAGATCGAGCAATTCCTGCTGCTGCCGCTCGATGATCTGTTGACGGCTCTTCTGATATTCGGAGATCGTGACGAGACCCAGTTTGTCCATCATCTGCGTCAGCTTCCAGAACTCGTCGTTCAGACGATCGATGTCCTCGCCCGAATCGCGCAAGCCGTTGAACAACGGTTTTTTCAGCGAAAAAATAAAGGTTGCGGTTTCCTCGGGGGAAAAACCTTGAAGCACACGTTCTCGCGAAAATTTTGACAGATGGGCTTTGACGTCGTCCCAATGAGCACCGCTAAGCTGCTCGTCGTATCCATTTTTTACTGCATTTGCCAATACCGACAAGAAAGCCCGCGATGCCTCCTTGACGTCTGCCTCCGACAACGCGCCCTGGCGCGTTTCGCTGGAAAGTTGCTCCGCCACCCAGCTTGACAGAATTTTTGCTTCATCTTTTTCGAAAATGCCAGCTAACCCTGCGTGCTTACTCAAGTCACTCTCCTAATCTTGTTTTGCGGATTTTTTCAGAATGTGATTATATGGGACATCTCGTCGGACCCCAATTTAAGGCGGTCGGGCGCCGTAGCTCCCTGCTTACACGGGATTCAACGCCGCGAGTGGGACCGCATTGACCGCTCGCATTGACGAAGGCAGCAGCGCCAATGTGACGCTCAACGTCGGCATTCCTTCTTGTCGGGAAGGGCAGTTCAAACAAGCGCCGGCGGCTTCGTCTTGCGCTTTCATTCGTCGCGGGTTCGCCCCTGCACGGCCGATTGCGCCCCTTCTTCAGGCGACTGCTGTGAAGTCGACATGAGACGACTATAAGGAGATAGGGCTCGCTGCGGCGCCGGTTGGCAAAATCGTCTCCGATAATCGGATGGCGTAAGTCCCATGACCTTGCGGAACACGCGACGAAACCCGGTGGCGTCGCCGTAGCCAAGGCTCCAGGATATGTCTTCAACGGAAGCTTGCGAGAACTCAAGCATTTCGCGGGCTCGAGTGATTCGGAGCCGCTGCTGATACTCATTTGGCTTCATACCGGTGGCTGCAAAGAAACGACGCAGAAATGTCCGCTGCTCAAGTTCTGCATGCCGTGCCAGATCAGCAACGCTGACGTGACGCTCGCGCTGAGTGAGAAGCCATAGCTGTGCCTTTAATATGGCTCTGTCTCCGTGTTTCGTTTTTGGATCGAACTCGCAATAGAAGCGTTGCTCGCGTCCAGGAGGATCAACGAGCATAAAACGCGCTGTCTCCAGCATGACCGCTGTACCCAGAAATCTTTCAGTGAGTCTCAGCCCGAGGTCCGCCCAAGCGAGCACTCCTCCGGCCGTGACTACGTCTCCATTGTCAATGACCATGTGATCGGTTTCCGTTAAGACGTCAGGAAACTGCTCAGCAAATACATCATTGAAGGACCAGTGCGTCGTCGCTTGCCGGCCAGCAAGAAGCCCCGTTCTTGCCAAGATGAAGACACCGCCACATACCGCTGCGAGGACTACCCCTTCAGCATGTTTTTCACGAAGCCAATGCAAGAGCGGGCTAATTCGTCCGGTCTTTTCCGGAGCTTGCACATTTCCCGGAATCACCAGCAGTGAAAGCGTATGAGTTGAACTCGGGCAACTGTCGTATGCACAGCGGACCTCAGTCGCGTCCTCGTCGTCCGCCCGCCAGTGCGTAATGCGGATAGCTGATCCTGCACAGCCGCCATGCCGTTTCGCAGCGAACTCGCCAGCATAGGTGAACAAGTCTGTCAGACCATAGATACCTGTGTTCGATGTACCCGCATCGCAAGCAAGTCCAATCTCAACCCATGGACTCGAAGTCAGTGCCGTTTTTGCCATGTTTTCTGTCATTTTCGTCCGTTGTGTTGTTCAGGCACGCCGAATACCCTGACGACGGCAGACCCAATTTCAACAAAAAGCGAGGCGTGGGCAGCGCGGATGGTGCGCCCAGATTCTTGGGCCAACGCTGTCATCCACTTTACGACTCAATACTTGGTAACCGGCTACTTGAAGTAGCGTCTGCGCTTGAACAACAGTTATCTCTTCGTCAACACCGTTTTCTTAAGGATACGAAATGGAAGCGAATTCTGGAAGTTCATACGTGACGACCGCGGACGGAACGCAAATCTTCTACAAGGACTGGGGCACAGGCGATCCATTGGTCTTTCATCACGGATGGCCTCTTTCCGCAGATGATTGGGACGCGCAGCTCATGTTTTTCCTGGACCATGGATATCGGGTAATCGCTCACGATCGCCGAGGTCATGGCCGGTCCACCCAAACCATTCGCGGCAACGACATGGACACCTATGCAGCAGACGTCGCCGAGCTCGCCAAGGCGCTCGACCTGAGGAACGCGGTGCATATCGGTCATTCAACAGGCGGCGGCGAAGTGACACGGTATGTCGCCCGACACGGCACCGGAAACGGTCGCGTAGCGAAGGCGGTGCTGATCAGCGCAATTCCCCCACTTTTCATCCAATCGGAAAAGAACCCTGATGGCGTGCCACGGAAAGTTGTCGACGAGATACGCAACGGCACGGCGAATCATCGATCGCAGTTTTACCAGGACATCACGATTCCGTTTTATGGTTTCAACCGGCCTGGCGCGTTGGTGTCCGAAGGAATCCGCGAGAACTGGTGGCGGCAGGGCATGATGGGCGGCATCAAGGCGCAATACGATTGCGTCAAGGTACTGTCGGAAACCGAGTTTTACGACGATCTGGCAATAATCGACGTTCCAGTACTTGTGATGCACGGCGAGGACGATCAAATCTGCCCGTTTCCCACCACGGGCGCAAAGTCGGTAAAGCTTCTGAAGCACGGGACGCTTAAATCGTATCCAGGATTGCCACACGGGATGCCGACCACCCATGCGGAGCAGATCAACGCAGACTTGCTTGCATTTATCAGGTCCTGATTGGTGACGGTTTCCCCGCTCCCTCACCGCTCGTCAAGGCATTATTGCCACCTCGTCGACCGGCGAAGCAGCGTACAGGAACGGCGTCGCCGACACTAAACAAACACGCCGTGACCCAGCCTTCGATCGAAGACTGGGTCACGGCGTTCCAGAATGACTTCCCTGCTGGGAAAGCACTGCTGCAAGGTATGCGTAGGCGAAGGCGACATCTGCGGGTCGATCCGGTGAACGCCGAGCGGCGTTTTCTGCGTGAGTGCCTCCACCAACTTCAGCTCAAGCGGCGGTTCGGGGTCTTGCCGCCTTTCGCGCTTCCTTCAGCGCCTGGGTAAAGCGGCTCCAGTTACACGTCGATTCGGTATTGAACAAGCCAGGGACGACTGCGCTTACAGTCACATGGCGTCAACATGGACGCCTCATGTTTCAACAGTCCCCGTTAATTACCACCGCTGCAACGCAAAAACACGATCCAACAAGGAAGGCGATCCTTACAGTGAGAGTAGCACTCGGTCATCGAAAATGCGCTTTGCATTGATGTAAGTGAGATTCCAGGTTGGAGTGTTGGGTTGATCAGGCGCTTCTAAACTGGTCGATCGCAGCCGGCGCATTGTCTGCAAAGAATGAGCGTGGTATCACCAGGCAAGCAGCGCCCCAATCGTCGTTATGTGCTTCTTGCGCTAGTGTTCTCTTTCCGCAAATCAAACGGAGTCGACCGCTTGCGTTGCCCCGTCGAACCATAAATGGCATTGGCGATAGCCGAAGTGACCGCCGGACTCGACAGCATGTTCCTGACATAGACAACAAACAGGGCGTGGTTGGTGACTCAAGGCGGACAAATTCGTTCAATACAAGACGCCCGACTTCAGCGGCCTGTCGGGCAGCGCGATGTACAGCCTCGGCAATCAGGCTGGACAAAATGAATGGAGAGATCAAGAGGCCCAATTTCCCTACTTTCATGGTCCGTTAGCAGCGAATGGCGTGTATCAGTACGTGAATGTCATTGAGACAAGTGCCAAAGGGTTTGCATTGTGGTGAAGAGGACTATCAGAGTAGCTATATACGCTGTATTCGCCTTGAACGCCTTGCTCTGGGGATATCTTCCGCCCTAACCTGTATTTGACGTTCAGCTATCCTTCCAATAGTTCCCGTACCGGCTATCTCATGCAATCCATACTCCTCAAAAGTCCGATTTTGGAAGACCAAGCGCCTGTTGGGGAAGACATGCGTGACAACCTCCTCTCCGTCATCGTTACGCGGAAATGGCAACTTGCCGAGATTTACCATGCCGTAGAAATCCAAGCTAAGTCCCGATCGGAGCTTCCCTCGTTTGACGATGGAGCTTGCGTCACGATAGTTCTCGACAATGCCGCTTATAAGGAGAGGATTTATCCTCTGTGCTCTTTTAGCTCTCAGCCATGGGCATATGTAATCGCAGTGAGACATGATGATTGCGGCGCGAACACAACAACGGCGGACCCCTTGTTAAGCCAAGGAAACGAAATGTTTATCGGAGCGTTACAGAACCCTACTGTTGTTTTGAACTCTTGCACACGATCGATACTTTTTTCTGGTGGCGTAGGCGTTGCATCTATCGCGGGGATTGCGAATCGACTCGCCAAGGCAGGTCAAATTTTCGAGCTGCACAACTTTGCTAGATCACCTGGACGCGCAGTCTTCCGGGACGAACTTGACGCACTTGGAAGCGAAGGCAGGGTCAATCACCATTTTGGTTTGGATGCTGACCAAGTAGTGCAGACAATTTCTCACGCGATGAGCCCAGCACATCCGAATACTCAGATTTACTGCAGTGGTCCTCCGGCCTTTATGGACCTCATCGAGCGCCAAGCTCGCCACTGGGTGTATCCAGATAATATCCACCGAATCGTCTTGGGTGGCAAAAAAAGCAGTTCGTTTACTGGATATAGATGAGCTAGCGATCGGTGGGACGCGCGGAGCCACTACTGCAGCGACGGCTTTGTGGAGATCGACAACTTGCCGGCAGCACGCGCACCACGCGGCGTAGCGTTGCGCTGGCATAACTGATTTTCGTGACCCGGATAGCGGTGGCTTGGGCAGCTGCCATCAACGCTACTCCGAAAGGGTATCGCGTCATTCGCGCACCGCGGTCAGATGCGCTGGCGCAGCGCTTCGGTGGTCTCGCCTGAACCATCCGCGCGCCAACCCGGCGGCAGGATCACGTAGCGAATAGCAGTCGAGACGCTGCCCGCCGATGCAATGTCGTGTGCAAGACTGGCCCAGTGCTCGAATTCGACGACAAGCGGATTGCGCGAGCGCGTTGGAGTGGTGAGACCGTAGCGGCACGGCTCTTCAGCGTGCTCTTCTACATACGTGCCGAATAGCCGGTCGAATATGACGAGCACGCCACCAAAGTTCGCATCGAGATAATCGATGTTCGATGCATGGTGCACCCGGTGTGCGGATGGCGTATTGAACACCCATTCGAGCCAGCCCAATTTCGGCATCCACGTGTTGTGCAGCCAAAACTGATAGAGCAGATTGAAGCTCAGTGTTGCGAGCACGATTTCCGGACGCACGCCGAGCCAGACGAGAGGCGTGAAAAATACTGCCGAGCCCGTCAACTTGCCTGTCAGCCCAAGCCGATAAGCAGACGAAAGCGTCAACTGGTTCGGCGAGTGATGGACAGCGTGCGTTGCCCAGAAAAAGCAGATACGGTGCGACGCGCGGTGGTACCAGTAGTAGCAGAATTCCTGGCCGATAAAAAGCAGGAATACCATCAGAGCGCTGTTGAGCGTGACGGTAAAGATCCTGTGATCCCAGGCAAGGGCGAAAACCGGCGCTGCAAGCGAGAGCGGAAGGAGTGCGAGCAGTTTGCGGCCGGCCATGTCGGCCAGCGAAATCCACACTTCATACCAGTCGAATGGCGTGTCGCTATTGCGCTGTTTGCGGGTGAGCACACACGCCTCGATCAACGAGACGCCAACAACGAACAACAACACAAAGACCGCGATTTTTTCAGTGGTGAACATGATGGGCAGCTTATGGGTGTGAGGAAGACGCGTGGTCTGCGGGTAACGGCCGTTGTCGCTTCGGCTGAGGCTAATGTAATGGGCTGACCGGCAAAAAACCACGCGAAAACCATGTCGCCGGATGTCACGGAATTCGTACCGCAGCGGCGTACGCCAGGCGCGGGAACCTTGCCGCCCGGTGTAACACCGCGACATCTTTTCGAGCGCGATTATTTCGCGGACTCCTTTTATAGTTCGTCCCGTTGCCACGCCGCAGTGCGTGACTGAACCGAACCTTGAAGGATCCCTTATGAAACTCCGTTATCTCACCTCAGCCACCGCTTCGCTGCTCATCGCCGTCAGCACGCCCGCTTTCGCCGGATGGGCAAGTCACGGCACGGCCTACACGCCACACGGCGCCTACGACA
>NZ_JBSIPA010001004.1:0-316 GCF_053574605.1 Caballeronia sp. M23-90
ATATAGCCGGTTCCCTGCATGCGAGCGCAAGTCAGGCGGGGCTCACGCTGAGCCTTTTCATGGCGGGTTTTGCAGTGGGGCCGATCGTCTACGGTCCTCTCTGCGATGCCCGAGGTCGCAAGCCCACGCTTCTTCTCGGCCTGGCCTTGTTCACGGTGGGCGGAATCGGATCGGCGGTCGCGCCCGTCAATATAGCCGGTTCCCTGCATGCGAGCGCAAGTCAGGCGGGGCTCACGCTGAGCCTTTTCATGGCGGGTTTTGCAGTGGGGCCGATCGTCTACGGTCCTCTCTGCGATGCCCGAGGTCGCAAGCCCAC
>NZ_JBSIPA010001005.1:0-316 GCF_053574605.1 Caballeronia sp. M23-90
CTCGCCGAAATCACCTCGCGACTCGACCACGAACTCTTCTGGGTAGGATCGGGCGGACTCGCGCGCGAACTGGCGACGCTTCCCGATCTCTTCAGCAACCCGCCGAGCGAGCCGCTCATCCACGAGACGACGAAGGAACGCATCGAGGCACTGATCGTCGATGCCCATACCGGCGGCGACCTCAAGCGCCTCGCCGAAATCACCTCGCGACTCGACCACGAACTCTTCTGGGTAGGATCGGGCGGACTCGCGCGCGAACTGGCGACGCTTCCCGATCTCTTCAGCAACCCGCCGAGCGAGCCGCTCATCCACGAGA
>NZ_JBSIPA010001006.1:0-315 GCF_053574605.1 Caballeronia sp. M23-90
ATATTGATCGTCGTGCCGGGTTGGTGGGCTATTGCCAAGGGTTGATGCTGCCGATTGCGCGTAAAAGTGTCGAGCCGCTGGCAGCCCATCTCGAACCTCATCGCGTGAGTGCACGTCACCAGTCCCTACATCATTTCGTTTCAAAGTCCGAATGGTCTGACGCCGCATTGATGGAACAGGTTCGGCGATGGGTATTGCCGCACATGAATCCGTCAAACGGACTGTACTGGATCATTGACGACACGGGCTTTCCGAAGAAGGGAAAGCATTCGGTGGGCGTGGCGCGGCAATACTGCGGGCAGTTGGGTAAGCAGG
>NZ_JBSIPA010001007.1:0-315 GCF_053574605.1 Caballeronia sp. M23-90
TGGGTTGCCTCCGCCACCGAAGACTTCGGCGCGCTGCTCGGCATCACGCTCGCGCTATTCGTGCCGTTGTTGTGTCTGCTATTGATCATCGCGTTCCTGCTGTGCGCCGGATGGGCGCTGCCGCGGCGCATCTGGCTAAGGCCGGAACGCGCGCGCTCATCAATTTGTCGCCGGAACCGGTATCGAACTGGGTTGCCTCCGCCACCGAAGACTTCGGCGCGCTGCTCGGCATCACGCTCGCGCTATTCGTGCCGTTGTTGTGTCTGCTATTGATCATCGCGTTCCTGCTGTGCGCCGGATGGGCGCTGCCGCGGC
>NZ_JBSIPA010001008.1:0-312 GCF_053574605.1 Caballeronia sp. M23-90
CACGCGTTTGCGGCATCGGGCCGTCTGCAGCCGAACACACCAGGATTGCGCCGTCCATCTGCGCTGCACCCGTAATCATGTTCTTCACATAGTCGGCGTGACCCGGGCAGTCAACGTGCGCATAGTGGCGCGCAGCCGTTTCGTACTCGACGTGTGCCGTGTTGATCGTGATACCACGTGCCTTTTCTTCCGGCGCCGCGTCGATCTGGTCATACGCCTTCGCTTCGCCGCCGAACTTCTTCGACAACACCGTTGCGATTGCTGCCGTCAGCGTGGTCTTGCCGTGGTCGACGTGACCAATCGTGCCTACGT